>JAOPZU010000289.1 GCA_025963955.1 Solirubrobacterales bacterium | reverse complement strand
CGGTGGGCTGGCGGCTGCCGGACGGAAGCTAGCGGGCGTTCAGGCTGCCCGGCCGGCGCCCAGCGGCTACGCCGCCCGGCCGGCGCGCAGCGGCTACGCCGCTTTCATGAGCGGCGGCGCGACCTGCTTCTTGCGGCTCATGACGCCGGGCAGGACGAGCACGCCGTCCGTGGCCGCCTGGCCGAAGGCGCGCTCGGCCAGCCCGACGTCCCCTGCGACGATCAGGTGCGTCCCGCGGCTGACCACGTCCGTGACCATCAGGGCGACCAGCCGGTGCCCGTCCTTGGCGGCGCGGGCCTCGGCGGCGGCGCGCAGCTCGGGCATGCGGGCCAGCAGCGCGTCCCCGACCGTCTCGACCTGGCCGATGCAGATGGTCTGGCCGCTCGACAGCTCGTAGGCCTTCATGTCCCGCGCGACGAGCGCCCCGGCGGAGATGCCGGAGACGTCGCTGGTGGCCTCGAACATCTCGCGGCCGAAGGCCTCGGGGTCGATCCCCAGCTGCTTGCCGAGCGCGGCGACCGCAGCGGCGTCCCGGGGCGTCGTCGTGGGCGAGCTGAGGATGACCGTGTCCGACAGGATCGCGGCGAGCAGGATGCCGGCGGTCGGGTCGGTGGGAGTGCGGCCGGTGACCTGGAACTGCTCGGTGACGAGCGTGCTCGTCGAGCCGACCGGGTCGAAGATCGCGCGCACCGGGTGCGTCGTCTCGATCGAGCCGATGTGGTGGTGGTCGAGGATCTCGACGATCTCGGCCTCCTCCACGCCCGGGATGCTCTGCGCGCTCTCCGCGTGGTCGACGAGGATGACCTTGCGCGGCTGCATGTCGACGAGGTCGGCGCGGGTGACGAGCCCGATCGGGCGGTTCTCGCGGTCGACGACGACGGCCGAGCGGTAGCTCACGTCCTTGATGTCGTCCGCGATGTCGGCGACCAGGTCGCGGGCGCGGACGACGAGCGGGTCGTGGTCGGCGATCGAGGTGCAGGGGCACGACAGCGTGATCATGCGACCGGCGACATAGGAGTCCAGCGGGGTGGCGATGACCGGGATGCCCCGCTCGTTCGCGAGGTCGATCGTCGCCTGTGGCACCTCGGTCCCGGCGCTCACCACGAGCGTGGAGATCCCGAGCTCCAGGGCGCGTAGCTGCGCCAGCGGACGGTCGGCGACGACGGCCACGTCGCCGTCGGAGACGTCGTTCAGCATCGTCTCGATGGTCCGGGCGAGGACCCACACCCGGCCGTCGACGCGCCGGTCCGGAGGGCCGGCGACGAGTGCGCCCTCCAGGACCTCGGCCATCGTGGTGACGAGCGTCGGGCCCAGGAGCTGGGGCACCTCGGAGGTCTCGCGGATGTACCGGTGCGCCAGCGCGCGCTCCCCCAGCACCCCGGTCAGGTGCCCGTCGCCGTCGACGACCGGGAGCAGCTCCAGGCCGGCGGCGGCCATGCGCTGCCCGGCGACGCGCAGCGGGGTGTCGGCGTCCGCGACCGGGAACTCCTCGCGCATGACGTCGCCCGCACGCAGCTGGATGTGCACGAGCAGGTGCGGCGACCTGGCACCGACGCGTTCGAGCGCCCAGGTCGTCTGCGGGTTCAGCTCGCCCAGGCGGGCGGGCCGGTACTCGCGCTCGGGGTCCAGCCGCTGCTTGAGCTCGGCGTAGCCGATCGCGGCGCCGACCGAGTCCGTGTCGGGATTCTGGTGCCCCGAGACGTAGACGCGCTCGGGGCGGTTGTGACGGGAGCGGGGATCGACGGTCTTCTCGGGACTCACGAACGCGGAAGCCTATGGATTCCGGGGACGTCACGGAGGCCCGGTCCGCGGTCGCTCAGATCTCCAGCCGCTCGTCCTCCAGGTCCAGCTCGCGCACGACGTGGTGCAGGACCTCGTCGGCGATGGTGCCCTCGTCGCGGAGGCGCACGAGCTCGGCGCGCTGGTGGTCGAGCACGTCGCGCACCATCCGCTGCCAGGCGTGCGAGCGCTCGTCGAGGTCCTCGTCGTCCTCCTCCCCGTGCCCGGCCTGCTGGAGCACGCGCCGCATCCGGAACTCGTAGATGCGCGAGAGCCGTTCGACGGAGTCCGTGCGGGTCCAGTCCTCCGCGCGCAGCGCCTCGATGCGCTCGATGGCCACGCGGGCGGCGTGCTTGCGCGCGACGAGCTCCTCGCGCGCGCCGGCGCCGTCGTCCTCTGGCGCCGCGAAGCGGATGATCAACGGGAGCGTGAGGCCCTGCAGCACGAGCGTCGCGAAGATGACGCAGAGCGTCAGGAAGACGATGAGATCGCGCTCGGGGAAGTCCCCGGGAAGGGCGAGCGCCGCGGCGAGCGAGACCGCCCCGCGCAGGCCGCTCCAGCCCGTGATGAGCCGCCCGCGCCACCCGATCCGGCGAGCCCGCTGCTGCGGCCGGCGGTCGAGCGCCCGGACGAGGTAGGGCGCCGTGTTGAGCCAGACCAGGCGGGTCCCGATCACCGTGGCGCCCGTGAGCAGCCCGAGCGCCAGCAGGGCCACCGCCGAGCGGTCCTGCGCCTCGAGCACCCCGGGGAACTGGAGTCCGACCAGGACGAACAGCGCGGCGTTCAGCAGGAAGACCAGGACCTCCCAGAACGCGTCCCCGCGCAGGCGCGAGGCGGCGCTGGAGATGCGGTGTCCCTGGCGCCCCAGCGTGAGGCCGAGGGTGACGCTGGCGATGACGCCGGAGACGCCGAGCTCCTCGGCCGGGAGGTAGGCCGCGTAGCCGCACAGCAGCGAGACGGTGACGCCGAGCACGTCGTCCTGGATGCGCTCCATCACCACGCCGAGCAGGCGGGCGCCGATCACGCCGACGAGCACGCCGCCCGCGACGTCGAGGACGAAGTCGCCGGAGGCGTGCAGCAGGCTGAAGCTGCCCCCGAGCGCCACCGCGACTGCGGCGTGGTAGACGACCAGGGCCGTCCCGTCGTTGATCAGGCTCTCGCCCTCGAGCA
>JAOPZU010000273.1 GCA_025963955.1 Solirubrobacterales bacterium | reverse complement strand
GGCGATCGCGGCGTCCTCGGCCTCGGCGGCCTCCAGGGCGGCGGCGGCGGCGGCGGCCGCTTCGGCCTCCTCCTCCAGCGTGCCGGCGAGGACGGCCTTCGACGGACCGAGCAGCATGGTCATGTTGCGGCCGTCCTGGATCGGGCGCTGCTCGATCTGGCACAGCGTGGCCAGATCCTCGGCCAGGCGGTCGAGGATCATCACCCCGCGCTCGGGGTGCGTGACCTCGCGCCCGCGGAACATGATCGTGATCTTGACCTTGTCCTTGTGGCGCAGGAAGCGCTCCACGTGGCCCTTCTTGGTCGCGTAGTCATGCTCCGCGATCTTCGGGCGGAACTTGATCTCGCGGACCGTGATCTGCTGCTGGTGCTTCTTGGCAGCCTTGACCTTCTGGGCCTGCTCGTACTTGTACTTGGAGTAGTCCAGGACCCGGCAGACCGGGGGCTTGGCCTCAGTAGCGACCTCGACGAGGTCGAGATCCTTGCTCTGGGCGTACCGGAGGGCCTCATCGGTGCGCATGACGCCGACCTGGTTGCCCGTCTCATCGATGAGACGGACCTCCGGGACGCGGATGCGTTCGTTGATGCGCGTGGTGTCGCGCTCCGGCATCCGCCGGTCGAACCTACGAGGGACCGGCACTAGCTGTGAGGGCGCGTGGACGGCGCGCCGCGGCGGTGATTAGCAGTCAACCCGCCGAACTATAACCACACGGGGCACGGAACATGAGGACGCGCTCAGGCCACCCGCGCCGCGCTGTCCGCGCTCAACCGCTGCGCGAGCGCCGCGACGGTCTCCGTGCCGGTGTCGCCCTCGCGGTGACGACGCACGCTGACGGTTCCCTCCTCGGCCTCGCGATCGCCCACGACGAGCATGTACGGGACCTTCCGCAGCTCGGCGTCCCGGATCTTGCGGCCGACGGACTCGGTGCGATCGTCGGTCTCCACGCGCAGTCCCGCCGTCCGCAGCGTGGCGGCCGCCGCGAGCGCCGCCTCGGCGTGCCGGTCGGCGATCGGCAGGACGATCGCCTGCACCGGGGTCAGCCAGAACGGGAGCTCGCCGCCCGTGTGCTCGAGCAGTATGCCGATGAAGCGCTCGTAGGAGCCCATCAGCGCGCGATGCAGGACGACGGGCCGGTGGTCGGCGTTGTCCGCGCCCGTGTAGGTCAGGTCGAAGCGCTCGGGCGCGAGGTAGTCCAGCTGGACCGTCCCCAGCTGCCAGGAGCGCTTCAGCGAGTCGGTGAAGTGGAAGTCGATCTTCGGCGCGTAGAACGCGCCGCCGCCCTCCCCGATCTCGTAGGCCAGGCCGTTGGCCTTCAGGGCCTGGGCCAGGATGTCCTCCGCCGTGTCCCAGAACTCCTCGGTCCCCAGGCGGTTCTCCGGGCGGGTCGACAGCTCGTAGCGGATGTCGGCGTCCGTGAAGCCGAACAGCTCGTACGTATCCCGCGCGAAGGCGATGCACGCGGTGATCTCGTCCAGCAGCTGCTCGTCGGTGACGAACAGGTGCGCGTCGTCCTGGCAGAACTGGCGGACGCGGAGCAGGCCGTGGAGGGCGCCCGAGAGCTCGTTGCGGTGCAGCAGGCCCGGCTCGCTGAAGCGGACGGGGAGGTCCTTGTAGCTCCAGCGGCTCTGGCCGAAGAGCTCGAAGTGGCCGGGGCAGTTCATCGGCTTGAAGCCCATCGGGCGCTCGTCGCCCGTCGAGGTCAGGAACATGTCGTCCTGGTACTTGTCCCAGTGGCCGGACTTCTTCCACAGCTCCGCGTCGTAGAGCTGCGGGGTCTTGACCTCGGTGTAGCCGCGGTCCTCCCCCATCTCGCGCGAGAGCGCCACGAGCTGGTTGAAGACGGTCGTGCCGGCGGGAGTCCAGAAGGCGGAGCCGGGCGCGGCCTCGCTGAAGTAGTAGAGGCCGAGCTCGCGGCCGAGCTTGCGGTGGTCGCGCTTCTTCGCCTCCTCCAGCAGCTCGAGGTGGGCGGCGAGCTCCTTCTTGTCGAAGAAGGCCGTCCCGTAGACGCGCGTGAGCATCGTGCGGGTCGAGTCCCCGCGCCAGTAGGCGCCCGCGACCGACTGCAGCTTGAAGGCGCCGATGCGCTTGGTGGTCGGGGCGTGCGGCCCGCGGCAGAGGTCGGTGAACGGGCCGTTCGTGTAGAGCGAGACGGTCTCGACGCCGGTGTTCCTGACCAGGTCCTCGATCAGCTCGACCTTGTACGGCTGGTCCTCGGCCCGGAAGCGCTCGAGCGCCGCGTCCGTGCTGATGTCCTCGCGCGTGAAGGTCTCCGCGGCCTTGACGTGCTCCTTCATCTTCTTCTCGACGGCGGGGAAGTCCGCGTCGGTGAAGCTGACGCCCTCGGGGAACTCGAAGTCGTAGTAGAAGCCGTCCTCGATCGCCGGGCCGATGGAGATCTTGACGCCGGGGTAGAGCTCGAGCATCGCGGCCGCCAGCACGTGCGCTGTGTCGTGGCGGACGAGGTCCAGCGCGTCCTGGCCGGAGCGCTGCGTGATGATCTCGAGTGCCACGTCGCCCGGCAGCGGGGCGTGCAGGTCGTGGACCTCCCCGTCGTACTTCACCGCAAGCGCGGCCCGCAGCAGGCCCTCGCCGATCGCTCCGGCGGCGTCGGCGCCGGTGGCGCCGTCCGGGAGCTCGAGCTGGGTGCCGTCGGGGAGGGTGACCGTCATGCCGTCGATGCTACGACAGGGCCGCCGGCGGCGGCCCTGCCGGAGGAACGTCGCTCAGGCGGCGACGGTGAAGCGCCCGACGAGCTCCGTGAGCTGGCCGGCGGTGCGGGCGAGCTCCTGCGCGGCGGCGGAGATCTCCTGGGTGGAGGCGGCCGTCTGCTGCGTGGACGCGGACACCTGCTGGCTGGAGGCGGAGGTCTGCTCGGCGACCGCCGCGACCTCGGTCACGTCGGCGTGCACGCGCGCGCTGCTCTCCGCGATCCGGTCGACGCCGGCGGCGATCTGCCGCACGCGCTCGGAGACGTCGACCACCGAGTCGTCGATGCGCAGGAACGCCGCACGGGCCTGCTCGACGGTGGCGGCGCCCTCCTCGGTCCGGCGGCCGCCGTTCTCCACGACGTCCACCGCGCCCATCGTCTCGGCCTGGATCTCGCCGATCAGGCCGGCGATCGTCCGGGCGGCGAGCTGGGACTCCTCGGCGAGCTTGCGGACCTCCTCGGCGACGACGGCGAAGCCGCGGCCCTGCTCGCCGGCGCGCGCGGCCTCGATGGCAGCGTTGAGCGCCAGCAGGTTCGTCTGCTCGGCGATGCCGGTGATCGTGTCGACGATCCCACCGATCTGGTCGCTCTTGGCGCCCAGCCCGCGGATGGCCGTCGTGGCCTCGGCGGACGCCTCGCGGACCGCGACCATGGCCGCCGTGGCCTCGGCGACGGCGTTCGCCCCCTCCTGGGCGACGTCCCGCGTGCGCTCGGCGGCCCGAGCGGTCTCCTGCGCCTCGGCGGCGGTGTCCCGGGTCTGGGCGCTCACCTGCTCCACGAGCGCCTGGGCCGAACCGACGCTGAGGACCTGCCGCTCCGCGCCGCCGGCAACGTCCCCGATCGCGTGGGCGATCTCGTCGACCGCGCGGCCGGTCTCCTCTGAGGTCGTGGCCATCTGCTGCGATGCGGCGGACAGCGTGCCGGCCGAGTGGCTGACCTCGCCGATCATCCCGGAGAGGGACTCGCAGGACTCGTTGAACGCCTCGACGGACCCCACGGTGTTCGCGCGGATGGCGTTGACGGCGATGGCGATGTCGCCGATCTCGTCGTTCGGCCAGCTCTCGATCACGGGCGTGACGGGGGTCACGCGGCGGGTCAGATCCCCGGTGGCGACGGCCTCCAGGCCGCTGCGCAGGTCGGCGCTGCAGTGCTTGCCGAGGGACTCCAGGCGGCTGATGATCTCGCTGATGCTGCGCGTCATGCCGCGGGCGAGGAAGACCGCCAGGCCGGCGCCGGCCAGCAGCACGAGGGCGAGCATGATGACGATCGTCCGGCGGGCCGAGGACACGTGGTCCTGTGACGCGGCGGACGCCGCGGCGGCCACGGCGACGTCGTGCTTCTGCCACGCCGCGATCGCGGCCTTCACGTCGTCCCACGCCGGGTTGTCGATCGCGGCGGCGGCCGCGTCGATGCGGCCGGCGTCCGCGAGGCCGCGGAACGGCGCCGCCTGCGCCTTGTAGGCGGCGACAGACGCCGAGAGCCGGCGGGCGGAGGCCGCGTGGTCGGCGTCGCTCGCGAACGAGCGCGCCAGGCGCGACATGTCCGCGTCGTCGCTCGCGAGGTCACGGGCGACGTCGGCGTGGCCGGCGGTCCCCTTGACCAGCAGGTAGTGCATCTGGTCCTTGCGCAGCTTGTTCGTCAGGGTCATGTACTGCCCGGCGCGCTGGGTCGCGGGCAGGCGCTGCTCGCCGAAGCGCTTGACGTCGTCGCCGACGCCGCCGAGCGCCCGCAGGGCGATCAGCCCGAGGGCGAGGCTCAGCAGGAACATGACACCGAAGCCGCCGAGCAGCTTGGTGCGGACAGGGACTCTCATCAGGAAGGACTCCGCGGGAGGGTTGGAGCGGGGACGGGACGGCCCCTGGGTCGGTCGCGGTGCGCCCGGATCGAGGTGGTCTGGACGCATGTCCTGCTCATCCGCCGGCGCCGAGCGGCGCGGAGCCCGCACTACGCTGGCGCGATGGACCACGTCGCGTTTCGTGAGCAGTTCCCGGTCTTCGAGGACATCGCGTACCTGAACGCCGGGTCGTGCGGGCCGCTGCCAGGGGCCGCCCTCCGCGCCGCCGCGGACGTGGCCCTGGCCGCCGCCGAGCGCGGCCGAGCGATGCCCTACTTCGAAGGCTGGCTCGCGGCCCTGGGCGAGCTCCGCGGTCGCTACGCCCGCTCGATCGCCGCCCGGCCGGAGGACGTCGCGGTCACCACGTGCACCTCCGAGGGCCTGGCCCGGATGATCGCGGCCCTGCGGCTGCAGCCGGGCGACGAGATCCTCACCGCTGCGGACGAGCACCCCGGGCTGCTCGGTCCGCTGGCCGCGGTGCAGCGCCATCTCGGGGTCCGCGTGCGCACCGCCCCCTTCGCGGAGCTGGCGGAGGCGGTCGACCCGCGGACGACGAAGCTCGTCGCGTGCTCGCACGTGAACTGGACGACGGGGGCCCTGGCGCCCGCCGCGCTGGCGGAGGTCGGCCGCGAGGTGCCGGTCCTCCTGGACGGCGCGCAGGGAGCCGGCGCCCTGCGGTTCGAGGTCGGGACGCTCGGCTGCTTCGCGTACGCGGCGGCCGGTCAGAAGTGGCTCTGCGGGCCCGTCGGCACCGGCCTGCTGTGGGTGGACCCGGCGTGGCGCGAGCGCCTGCGGGACACCGCTCCCGCGTACCTGAACCTGTCCGTGCCGGCCGACGGCCTGGCGGCCGAGGCGTGGCCGGACGCCCGCGCCTACGACGCACCCGCGATCTCCTGGGAGAGCGTCGCCGCGGCCACCGCGTCCGCCGACGTGCTGGCGGCGTTCGGCTGGGAGGAGCTCTTCACGCGGGCGCAGGCGCTGAGCACGCTGCTCGTCGAGGGCCTGGAGGCGGCCGGGCGCGAGGTCGCCCCCCGCGGCCCCTCGACGCTCGTCAGCTGGACGGCCGAGGACCCTGCGGCGACCGTCGCCGCCGCGAGCGCCGCCGGCGTGGTCGTGCGGCCGCTCCCGGGCACCTCGTACGTGCGGGCGTCGGTCGGCGCGTGGAACGACGAGCGCGACCTCGAGCGCCTGCTCCAGGTCTGCTGACTAGTCGCAGACGGGGACGGCCGGCAACGCCAGGCTCGTCACGCGCTTGCCCTCGGCGAAGGCGCCGATGACGGACGCACCCCGGCGGGTGACGTCGACGAACGTCCCCTGGAAGGTGCTGGAGAAGCTCGCCTTGGCGGCAAAGCCACGGGCGCGGTAGCGGGCCACCATCTGCGTCGGCGTGGTCACGCCGACCGTGACGCCCGCCGCGGTGCGGACCCCGGCGGAGAAGCTGAGGACGCGCAGGCGCCCGCCCTCGAACTGGGCGGTGCCGGTGACGCCGGCGGGCGCGGCCCGGCCTCGCAGGCGGTAGGTGATCGGGAGCGGGGGTCCCCCGAGCGGGCAGCCGGTGCCGCGGCCCGAGAGCCAGCCCGTCCTGACGGCGGCGGTGCGCGTCATGCCGAGCTTCAGCGGGCCGATGCCGTCCAGGCGGAGGGTCTGCGGGGCCGCGGCGGCGGAGACAGATTG
>JAOPZU010000245.1 GCA_025963955.1 Solirubrobacterales bacterium | reverse complement strand
GAGCTCGTCGGGATCGTCGTGGCGATCGTCGTCCTGATCCTCGTGCTCGGCTCGATCACCGCCATGTCGATGCCGCTGATCACCGCCATCGCCGCGATCGCCGTCGCCATCAGCCTGGTGACGGCCGCCTCGGCGCTCTTCGACATCGCGAGCTTCGCGCCGACCCTGGCGGTGATGATCGCCCTCGGCGTCGGCATCGACTACGCGCTGCTGGTCATCAACCGCTTCCGCAGCGAGCGGACGGGCGGATCGGACATCCGCGAGGCGACGCTGACCGCGATGGACAGCGCCGGGCGGACCGTCCTGTTCGCCGGGACGACGGTCGTCATCGCGCTGCTCGGCATGCTGCTGCTCGGCCTCTCCTTCCTCAACGGCCCGGCGATCGCCTCCGCCCTGGCGGTCGCGCTGACGATGCTCGGCTCCCTGACGTTGCTGCCGGCGATGCTCGGCAGCCGGATGGGCCGCCGCGTCAAGCTCGGCGCCCGGGGCGACGACGAGGAGCACGAGACGGTGTTCGGCCGCTTCGCGCGCGTCGTCCAGAAGCGCCCGGCGGTCTTCGCCGTGGGCACCGTCCTGCTGCTGCTGGTCGTCGCCGCCCCCACGCTGAACATGCACCTGGGCTCGAGCGACTCGGGCAGCGACGGGAAGGCCACCACGACGCGGATCGCCTACGACCAGCTCGCGGAGGGCTTCGGCCCGGGCTTCAACGGCCCCTTCCTGTTCGCCGTCGAGCTGCCGCAGGCGGGCGACACGGCCCCGCTGGCCACGTTGCGCGCCGCGGTGGCGAAGACGAGGGGCGTGGCGGCCGTCGGGCAACCCGTCCTGAACCCCGCGAAGGACACCGCGACGCTGAGCGTCATCCCGGCGTCCAAGCCGCAGGACACCGCGACCGACGACCTGCTCAGCACGCTCCGCGACGACGTGGTCCCGGGCGTGGAGCGGGCGACGGGCGTGCACGTGAGCATCGGCGGCTCGACGGCCACCACCGCCGACTTCAGCACGACGCTCGCGAACAAGCTGCCGCTGTTCATCGCGGTCGTCGTCGGACTGTCGCTGCTGCTGCTCATGATCGTCTTCCGCTCCGTGGTCATCCCGGCCAAGGCGGCGTTCATGAACCTGCTGAGCGTCGGCGCGTCGCTCGGGGTCATCACCTTCGTCTTCCAGGAGGGCCATCTGGCCTCCCTGATCGGCGTGGACAGCACCGGGCCGATCGAGTCGTTCTTCCCCGTGTTCCTCTTCTCCATCGTCTTCGGCCTGTCGATGGACTACGAGGTCTTCCTCGTCAGCCGGATGCACGAGGAGTGGGAGAAGCACGGCGACGCCGGCCTGGCCGTCCGCCGCGGCCTGGCCCTCACCGGCAAGGTCATCACGGCGGCCGCGATCATCATGATCAGCGTCTTCGCCTCCTTCATGCTGGGGGACGACCGCACGATCAAGTTGTTCGGTCTGGGTCTGGCCTCGGCGATCCTGTTCGACGCGTTCGTCATCCGGCTGATGCTCGTACCGGCGCTGATGTTCCTGTTCGGGAAGTGGAGCTGGTGGATGCCGTCGGGCCTGGAGCGGCGCCTGCCGCGGTTGTCTGTCGAGGGACCGTCCGAGGTGGCCCCCGAACCGGCCCGCTGAGGAAAGCGGTAGAACCCGCGGATGGCCGACGACCGTCTTCCGCCCGCTGTCCGCACGCTGATCGGCGCGGGGGTGAAGCTCGCCAAGAGCACCACCTCCGGCCGCGTGGCGTTCGCGCAGGCGCACGCCGTCGTCGACCCGGCCGCCGTGCCCGCGCGGCTGCGGGAGTCGCTCATGGCCGAGCTCGACGCCGCCGCCGAGGCCGTGAAGCCCGTCGACGGCAAGACGATCGGCAAGGTCCTGAAGGACGCGTGGGGCAAGGACGCGGCGAAGGTCGTGGACGACCTGGACCTCGGCGCGCCGCTCGCGGTCACACCCGGTGCTCAGGTCCACCGCGCGAGCGTCGACGGCGCGCCCGTCGCGGTGAAGGTGCTGCGCCCGGGGGTGCGGGACGCGATCCGGTCGGACCTCGGGCTGCTCGAGACGCTGACGGCCCCCGCCGGCGCCGCCTTCCCCGCCGTCGACGCCGGCGCCGTCATCCGCGAGGTGCGCGAGCGGATCCTGGACGAGCTCGACCTCGAGCACGAGGCCGCCACCCAGCGCACCGTCGCCCGCGCCCTGCGCCGTCACCCGAGCATCACGGTGCCGAACCCGGACACCGAGCTCTCGCACGAGAACGTGCTGGTCAGCGCCTTCGTCGAGGGGCCGACGCTCGCCGACGCGAACCTGTCCGGCGACGCCGCCGCCGGGGTCGCGCGCACCCTCCTGCGCGCCGCGATGGGGCTGCCGCGGACGACGGGGGTCCTGCACGCCGACATCGCGCCGCAGAACGTCATCGTCACCGGGCAGGACTCCATCGCGCTCGTCGACTTCGGCGCCTCCCGGCGGGTGGACGTCCCCCGCCTGGATCTCGGTCTCGCCACGCTGAGCGCGCTGCGCGACGGGGACGAGGACGCCTTCGTGACCGCGATCGTCGCGCTCGGCGTCTTCCCCGACGCGGACGGCGGCGCGGCGGCCTTCGCCCTGGCCCGCGCGGTCGCCGGGGACCTGCTGACGGGCCCGGCCCGGTTGGACGCGGACGCCCTGCTGGCGCTGAACGCGCGCGCCGAGGACCACCTCGGCGACGCGCTGCGCCTCTCGAGGATCGCGACGCTGGACCCGCAGGACCTGTGGGCGCTGCGGATGCTCGGCACGCTCGTGGCCACGCTGGCGCGGCTCGGGGTCACCGAGGACTGGATCGCGCTGGCCCTGGAGGCCGGGCGCGAAGGCTGCTGAGCGAGCCGGGCGCGGGCGTCGCGCGCGGCGGGCGGACACGTAGGCTGGACGGATGCCCGACCAGCTCCGCCCGCTCTTCGACCGCATCGTGATCAAGGAGCTCGAGCCCGACCGGATGCGCGCGTCCGGTCTGGTCGTCCCCGCCGGGACCCACGAGCCGCCGCCCCAGCACGGCATCGTGCTGGCGGTCGGTCCCGGGATCGACTGGTGGGAGAGCGCCGGCCTGCGGATGCCGGTGACGCCAGGTGACCACGTCGTCTTCCCGGCTTCGGCGGGCGCGTGGATCGAGGTCTCCGAAGAGCGCCTGCTCGTCTGCCGCGTCGGCGAGCTCCTCGGCGTCATCGAGCGGACGAGCGACCGGTTGGCGGACGTCGAGCTCCTGGAGGAGCT
>JAOPZU010000154.1 GCA_025963955.1 Solirubrobacterales bacterium | reverse complement strand
AAACGGGCGCGCGGGTCCTCGAGCGTCTCCGGCAGGTCGTCCACGGCGGACCAGCCCGTGACCACGAAGCCCTCGCCGATCGCGTCAACGGCCTGGTGGTGGTGCGAGAGCGTGACGTGCTCGACCTCGCCCGCCGCGTGCGCGGCCAGCGAGCCCTCCTGCAGCCGGACCGGGTGCTCGTTGCCGGCGAAGGTGCCGACGTTCCGCCGGTGCTCGTCGTGGCCGACCAGGTCCGGGACGTGCTGCAGCAGCGTGCCGCCCCGGGCGACGTTCATGACCTGCATGCCCCGGCAGATGCCCAGCAGCGGCAGGTCGCGCTCCAGCGCGCGCTGCGCGAGCGCGATCTCGAAGGCGTCGCGCTCGGGCACGGTGCCGCGGGTGTGCGGCCCCGGCTGCGCCCCGTAGAACGCCGGCTCCACGTCGACGCCGCCCGCCAGGATCAGGCCGTCGAGCAGGTCGAGGACCTCGTCCGGCTCCTCCGCGTCACGGGGATCCGGGGGCAGCAGCAGCGCCAGGCCGCCGGCCCGCTGGACCGCCAGCACGTACGCGTGGGGCGTCAGCGCGGACACGGCCTCCCAGGCGCCGAAGCGAGCGGGTTCCAGGGAGGTGCAGATGCCGATCTTCGGGCGGGTCACGGCTGCTACGGTACGCCTCGCGTCACGGCCGTCGGCCCGTCCATAGGATCCCGGGCATGAGCGACTTCGACCTCGTGCAGGAGTACGACACCCTGCGGTTCTGGCGCGCCGGGGGCGCCGCGAAGCTCGAGCTGGCCCGGCCCGAGGCGCTCAACGCGTGGAACGCGCAGCTGAGCGAGGACCTGATGAGCGCCCTGGGCCTCGTCGGCCCCGATCCCGCGGTGCGCTCCGTCCTGCTCACGGGCGCGGGCCGCGGCTTCTGCTCGGGAGCGGACCTGAAGGACGTCGGCGCCACGCAGACGACCCCGGACGGCCGCCCGGACCTCTACTCCTCGCTTGTCGCCCGCTACCACCCGGTGATGACCGCGATCCGGGCGATGGAGAAGCCCGTCGTCTCCGCCGTGCGCGGCGGCACGGTCGGCGTCGGTCTGTCGCTCGCGCTGTCCGCCGACCTCGTGCTCGCCTCCGAGAACGCCTACTTCCTGCTCGCCTTCGTGAACATCGGCCTGGTGCCGGACGGCGGGGCGTCCGCGTTCGTCGCCAGCCGCGTGGGCTTCACCCGCGCCGCGGAGATGGCGATGCTCGGCGAGAAGGTCCCGGCCGCGGAGGCCGAGCGCTGGGGCCTGGTCAACCGCGTCCTGCCCGACGCCGAGCTCGACGCGCAGGCCGAGGCCCTCGCGGTTCGCCTGGCAACCGGCCCCACGCGCTCCTACGCCGGGACCAAGCGGCAGTTGAACGCCTGGATGCTCTCCGGGTACCAGGACCAACTCGAGCTGGAGGCCCGGTTGCAGCGCGAGATGGCCGGGACCGACGACTTCGTCGAAGGCGTCACCGCCTTCATGCAGAAGCGATCCACCAACTTCCAGGGTCGTTGATCGTGCCCCCTTCCGCCCCCTTGTCCGCTTCGTGAATAAACTCCCCTCCGCCTTGCGACCGAACCGAATCACCTCAACCCGCCGGCGCCTCGCGCTGGCCGCCGTCGCCGTCGCCGTCCTGTCCCTCCTGGTGACCTCGACCGCGTCCGCCGACTTCTTCACCCCCGAGTCCGGGGGCTCCCCGAACGCCGACAAGATCGACACCCTCTACAAGCTGATCCTCGGGGTCGCTGTGGTCGTGTTCGTCGGCGTCGAGGGTGCGCTCTTCTACTGCCTCTGGAAGTTCAAGGCGAAGAAGGGGGCCGTCGCCGCCCAGATCCACGGCAACACCCGCCTGGAGATCGGCTGGACCGTCGGCGCCGCCGTCATCCTCGTGGTGCTCGCCGGCTTCACCTTCGCGGCCCTTCCCGGCATCCGGAACCCCTCGAACTCGGGCCCGGCGGGCTTCTCGAGCGCCAACGGCGTCCTGACCGCCGGCGTCACCAAGCGCCTGCCGCCCAACGGCAAGTCGCTGAACATCGAGATCAACGGCCAGCAGTACGTCTGGCGGTTCACCTACCCCGACGCGACGCCGAACACGACGCTCGACAACCCCTTCTCGTACGAGGAGCTGGTCGTGCCCGTCGACACGGCGGTCACGCTGGACATCCGGGCGCAGGACGTGGCCCACTCGTGGTGGATCCCCAAGCTCGGCGGCAAGTTCGACGCCATCCCGGGCTACACGAACCACACCTGGTTCAAGATCCCGGCGAAGCTCGCCGGCCAGACCTTCCGCGGCCAGTGCGCGGAGCTCTGCGGGCGCAACCACGCCAACATGATCGCCCAGGTCCACGCCGTCACGGCGCAGCAGTTCCAGAAGTTCATTGCGGATCAGAAGGCGGCGACCACGGCGGGCGACAAGGCTGCCGGCATCGCTCGCAAGGCGTTTGAGAAGACGCTCAGCACCGACCAGTCCTCCGCGACGCCCTAAGGCTCTTTCCCATGGCTACTCCTGAGATGACCCTCCCGACGACGCAGCAGCAGCAGACCGTTGCGGCCGTCCCCCAGATCAAGGCGCACAGCGTCGTGCGCGAGAGCACGGGCTGGACCTCGTGGGTGACCACGACGGACCACAAGAAGATCGGGATCATGTACCTGGTCCTCACCTTCGTGTTCTTCCTGCTCGGCGGGGTCGAGGCCCTGATGATCCGCCTGCAGCTCGCTCAGGCGGACAACACGCTGCTGACGCCGCAGACGTACAACGAGCTGTTCACGATGCACGGGACGACGATGATCTTCCTGTTCGTCGTGCCGATCATGGCCGGCTTCGGCAACTACTTCGTGCCCCTGATGATCGGGGCCCGGGACATGGCGTTCCCGAAGCTCAACGCGCTGTCCTTCTGGATGCTCGCCGCCGGCGGCGTCGTCTTCTACGGCTCGATCTTCTTCGCTCCGCCGGAGTGCGGCTGGACGTGTTACTCGCCGCTGAGCTCCTCGCAGTACCTGCCGTCGGGCGGCGTCGACGCGTGGATCTTCCTGATCCACCTCACCGGCATCTCCTCGCTGGTGGGCGCGATCAACTTCTACGCGACGATCGTCAACATGCGCGCGCCCGGCATGGGCTGGGGCCGTCTGCCCCTGTTCTGCTGGACCATCCTGACCTACGCGGTCCTCCTGATCCTCGCCCTCCCGGTCATCGCGGGCGCGGTCACGCTGCTGCTGACCGACCGGCACTTCGGGACGCACTTCTACGACGCGTCCAGCGGCGGCTCGCCCCTGCTGTGGCAGCACCTCTTCTGGTTCTTCGGGCATCCCGAGGTCTACATCATGATCCTGCCGGGCTTCGGGATCATCTCGGAGATCCTCCCGGTCTTCGCCCGCAAGCCGATCTTCGGTTACAAGGCGATCGCGGCGGCCACGGTGGTCATCGCGTTCCTCGGCCTGCTCGTGTGGGCCCACCACATGTTCGCGACGCCGTCGCCGACGATCGTGCTCGTCTTCTTCATGATGAGCTCCTTCCTGATCGCGGTCCCGACGGGCGTGAAGATGTTCAACTGGATCGCCACGCTGTGGCGGGGGACGATCGAGTTCACGACGCCGCTGCTGTTCTCGGCCGGCTTCCTGTTCACGTTCCTCATCGGCGGCATCACCGGCATCTTCCTGGCGGTGTTCCCGGTCGACTGGCAGCTCACGGACACCTACTTCGTGGTGGCCCACCTGCACTACGTGCTCGTCGGTGGCGCGGTGCTCGCGATCTTCGCCGGCATCTACTACTGGTTCCCGAAGATCACGGGCCGGATGCTGGGCGAGACGCTCGGCAAGGCCAGCTTCTGGACGATCCTGATCGGGTTCCACACGACGTTCCTCATCCAGCACGCGATCGGCCTCGACGGCATGCCCCGGCGCGTCTACGAGTACCCGAACGTGGGCCACCTGGAGCTCTACAACCTGATCTCCACGGTCGGTTCCTTCATCCTCGCGCTCGGCGTCGGCATGACCGTCGTGAACGTGATGCTCTCCCTGAAGAAGGGCGCCATCGCCGGTCCGGACCCGTGGAAGGCGAACACGCTGGAGTGGTTCACCACCTCCCCGCCGCCGGTCAACAACTTCGACACCGTCCCCCGCATCCGCTCGGTCGAGCCGATGAAGGACATCCGTCGTCAGGTCGCCCGCCAGGCCGAGCCCGCCTTCGTGGCGACGCCCACGGAGTCCGAGGGGCTCGCGGGCGCCCCCGTCCACTAGGCTCTCCCCTCCCATGGAGGCCTCCACCGCCACCGTGGCGCCGGTCCTGCAGACCGGCGCCCGGCAGGTCCTCGCGGACTACGTCCAGCTGACGAAGCCGAAGGTCCAGTCGCTGCTGCTGCTCACCACGGTCACGACGATGCTCGTGGCCGGGTCGCCGTCCGTCGGGCTGATCCTGCTGACGTGCCTCGGCGGGTACCTCTCCGCGGGCGGCGCGGGCGCGGTCAACCACTACTACGACCGCGACATCGACCTGCAGATGGCCCGCACCGCGGACCGTCCGGTGCCCTCAGGCCGGGTCTCTCCCCGTGCGGCGCTGACCTTCGGGATCTCCCTGTGCGCCGCGTCGTTCCTGCTGATGTCGCTGACGATCAACGTCCTCGCGGCGTCGCTCTCGTTCGCCGGCTTCGTCGGCTACGTCGGGATCTACACGATGTGGCTCAAGCGCCGCACGGTGCAGAACATCGTCATCGGCGGGGCCGCGGGCGCCGTCCCGCCGCTCGTCGGCTGGGCCGCCGTCACCGGGTCGGTGTCGTGGATCGCGGTCTACCTGTTCGCGATCGTCTTCTTCTGGACCCCGCCGCACTTCTGGGCGCTGTCGATCCTGATGAAGGACGAGTACGCGAAGGTCGGCGTGCCGATGCTCCCCGTCGTCCGTGGCGAGGAGGAGACGCGCCGGCAGATCCTCCTCTACAGCGTCCTGCTCTACGCGGTGACGCAGCTGCCGTACTGCGCGGGCGGCTTCGGGGCCATCTACCTCGCCAGCTCGCTCGCGCTGGGGGCCGCCTTCATCGGCGGTGCCGTCAAGCTGTACCGCGACGCCGACCGCGCCGCCGCGCTCAAGCTCTACCTCTTCTCCCTCGCGTATCTGGCGGCGTTGTTCGTCGCGATGGTCGCCGACGCGAAGCTCTAGACCCCGTCCGAAAGCAGACACCATGGATCGCCAACTCGCTCGCAAGAACGTGCGCTCCGGCCTCATCGTCGGTGCCGTG
>JAOPZU010000126.1 GCA_025963955.1 Solirubrobacterales bacterium | reverse complement strand
GCCGGCGGCCACGCCGCCGCCGGTGATGGCGGCGAGCACACCGCCGCCCCCGGCCAGCGCGGGGCCGAGCGGGAACAGCAGCGCGAGGTCGCGGCGCCGGTCGTCGATCTGAGCGGCGAAGCTGCGGCAGCCGGAGCAGTCGTCCAGGTGGGCGCCGATCTGGCGGCCGCGCAGGCGGCGGCGGTCGCCGGCGTCGATCAGGGTGCGGACGTCCGCGCAGTCCTGCGACCGGCCGGTGCCGGCCTCCACGAGCGCGTGCCGCGCCTCGAGCACCGACTGCCGCGCGGCGGCGGGCGTCGTCTCCAGCGCGATGGCGATCTCGCCGTACCCCAGGCCGCTGAGCTCCCGCAGCAGGAGGGCGCTGCGCTGGCGCATCGGGAGGCGCGCAAGATCGCCGACCAGCTCGCGCAGGCGGTCGCGCACGCGCTCGTCGGACGGGGCTGGAACGCTCAGCAGCGGGTCCTGTGCGTCCGTGGCAGTGTGCTGGCGGGCGGCCAGGTCGGCGCGCCGGCGACGCGCGAGGTCGGAGGCCTCGCGCTGGGCGATCCGGTAGAGCCACGGCCCGAGCGCCTGCGGGCCGGGGCTCGTGCCGCGCAGCGCGCGCAGCGCGGCGGCCAGTGCGTTCTGCGCGGCGTCCTGCGCCAGGTCGTCGTCCAGCAGGATGCCGCGGCAGTAGCGCACGAGCGTTGCGTGGTACCGGGTGAAGAGCTCCTCGAAGGCCCCCTCCGCGCCCTGTCGCGCGCCGCGGACGAGGGCGTCGTCGCTGGCGCTCGGCCAGCGCGGTGCGCGGGTCAGAGGACGGGACTCGTCGAGCAGGGCCACGGCCGGTCTATCGGCAGGCCGGGCCAGGGCCTTCAGCCCCGCGTGCTACTCCACCTTCAGCGTCACGGGCTCCGTCGCCCCGTCCGGCACGACCCGGTAGCGGCCTGCGGCCAGGCCCGTCAGGTCGAGGTCGGCTCGCCGCCCGGGCTGCACGAGCAGCCGCCGGTCGACGCCCAGGCCGACGATCGAGACGCCGTGCGGCCGGCCGTCCGCGGAGATGATCCGCAGGGTCAGCCGTCCGTCCGGCGCCTTCACGGTCAGCGACGACGGGGTCAGGCCGTCCGCCGCGAACGTGAACGGCGCCGTCAGGGACGTGCCGGGCCCGGTCGCCGAGATCGAGGTGACCCCGCCCGTTGTCGTCGTGCCGCCCTCGTCGCCGGAGTCCCCGCACCCGGCGGCACCCGCGGTGAGCACCAGCGCGGCGAGACAGGGGCCAAGGAGGTCACGCGCTCGCACGATGCGCGCATGGTGCCAGACTGCTTGAGCATGGGCGGCGCGGACAGCACGGCACCACGGCGGCAGCAACGCGGGCGCGAGCGCCGCGACGCGATCGTCGACGCCACCCTCGCCCTGCTGGAGACCGAGGGCCTGGAGGCGGTCACGCACCGCCGCGTGGCGGAGGAGGCCGGCGTCCCGCTCGCGGCCACGACGTACTACTTCTCCTCCAAAGAGGACCTCATGCAGGCGGCGATGACTCGCCTGATCGAGCGCGAGGCGAAGATCTTCGGCGTCATCGCCGAGGCCGTGACCACGGGTGGGTCGATGAGCGTCGACGAGGGCGTCGAGGCGATCATCGCCTACGAGCACTACCTGATCCGCGAGAAGCGCCTGTCCCAGTTCGCGGAGTTCGAGCTCTACCTGCGCGTCGCCCGCACGGCCGCCGACAGCGACGAGGTGCGGCTCTGGCCGCAGGCCTTCCGCGAGGTCGCCGAAGCGGCGCTGTCCGCGCTCGGCGCCGACAACCCGCGGCGCGACGGGCACGCGCTCGTCGCCCTGATCCACGGCCTCGTGCTGCACGCGCTGACGGCGCCGGATCCCGATGTCTTCGCCGAGGAGATCATGGCGCCGGTGCTGCGCTCCTGGTTCACGCAGGTTCTGGGTCCGCACGACGTTGTTGCAACCAGCGGCGACTGATGCAAGGGTAACCGGCACGGTCGTACCACATCTTGGAGGATGGTCCTGTGAAGCGTTCAACGTTGGTGGCTGCACTGCTGTGTGCGGCGATGGGGGCCCAAGCGGCCGAGACCGCGACGGCAGCGACGCCGCCCACGGCCGCGCAGAAGCAGGCCGCCAAGAAGAAGGCGGCGGCGAAGAAGAAGGCGGCCGCCAGGAAGAAGAAGGCGCTGCTCGTCTGCCGCCGCGGCTGCCCGTACTCCTCGATCCAGGCCGCGGTCACCGCCGCCCCCGCCGGCGCGACCGTCCGCGTCAAGCCGGGCACCTACGTCGAGGGCGTCACGGTCAAGGACGACAAGGACAACCTGAAGATCCTCGGCGTCGGGACCAGGCCGCAGGAGGTCGTCCTGGAGGGCAAGGGCGCGAAGACGCCCGACGGCAACCCCGCCCAGAACGGCATCTTCGTTGACGGCGCCGACAACGTCACGATGGCCAACATGACCGCGCAGAACTACCCCGCCAACGGGTTCTTCGTGCGCAACTGCACCGGCTACCTGATGGACCACGTGATCGCCGGCTTCAACCGCGCCTACGGCCTTTACGCGTTCAACTGCGTCGGCGGCCGCATGACCTACTCCGTCGGCTACGGCCACGGGGACAGCGCCTTCTACGTCGGCCAGACGCCGCCGCAGGACAAGCCGGTCACGACGGTCCTCGACCACCTCGAGGGCTACGAGAACGTCCTCGGCTTCTCGGGCACGAACTCGCGCTACATCGACCTGCGCAACAGCGAGTTCTGGAACAACGGCGCCGGCATCGCGCCGAACACGCTCGGCTCGGAGAAGTTCCCGCCCGCCACGGACGGCAAGGTCCAGGAGAACCTCGTCTACTGGAACAACTTCAACTACTTCAAGGCGGGCTCGTCGGTGAAGGCGCTGCCGGCCGCCACGGGGTCGTTCAACTACCCCACCGGCGTGGGCATCGTCCTGCTCGGCGTGACGAACTGGACGATCAAGAACAACTTCGTCTTCGGCAACTTCAAGTACGGCCTGATGAGCGTCTCCGACCCGACGTACGCGGCTGCCACCAACCGCGGGAACGTCTGGAAGAACAACCTCATGGGCGCCACGTTCGACGACGCCAACGGTGTCGACGTGTGGGGTGACGGCGCCGGCTCCGGCAACTGCTGGGAGAACCAGTCCTCCGGCGCGACCTACGATCCGGGCAGCGAGCCCGAGCTCGTGCTCTACCCGAAGTGCGCGGGCACACCGGCGAACGTCACGGACCTGGCGCAGGTTGCCGAAGTCGCCGGATACGTGACGCAGGCGGAGGGCCAGGAGAACTCGTGGATCAAGCATCCGCACCCGCCGCGCCCCGACCGCAAGCCCATCGACGGCCTGGGAGGCTGAGGCAGAAGTGAAGAGCACCAAGACGGTCACCCGGACGCTGACGGCCCTCGCCGCCGCCGGCGTCCTCGTCCCGGCGGTCGTCGCGCACGGCGCGACGACCACGGCGGCCAAGCCGCTGAAGAAGTCGGTCACGATGCACGACAACTACTACGGCCCGGCGAAGCTCACCATCACCAAGGGCTCGACGGTCACCTGGAAGTGGCCGTCGGACGTCGGCGACAGCCACGACGTGAAGCTCACCAAGAAGCCGTCCGGCGCGAAGTTCACCTACGTGGACCCGGACAGCGGCAAGAAGGTCACCAAGACGACCTTCCAGTCCCCGCCGTTCGCGTCCGGCCCCGCGAAGTTCGCGGTCACCGGCTTCACCAAGCCCGGCAAGTACCACCTCATCTGCACGTTCCACGAGACGGAGATGCAGATGGACATCACGGTCAAGAAGTGATGCCGTTCCCCGGCCCCGTCGATCGACGCCACTTCCTCTCCGGCGGGGCCGGGGTCTTCCTGTGCACCATCGCCGGCAAGCAGATCTCCGCGGACGGCCCCGAGCCGGACTGGGACAAGCTCGCGGCGCAGGTCCCGGTCCCGCCGAAGGTCCGCGAGGCGGAGCTGCGGCAGCTGCCCGGGCTGCCCGCGCCGGCGCCCGCGCCGGCCGCGGGCGGCGTCAAGCGCGAGTACTGGATCACCGCCGAGGCGGTGAAGTGGAACATCGTCCCGACCAAACGCGACGAGATGATGGACCGCAAGGTCCCCGGCAAGGCGAAGTTCACCGCCTGGTGCTACCGCGAGTACACCGCGAACTTCGGCGCCCCGAAGGGCCCGGCCACGATGCCCGGCCCGCTGCTGGAGGCCGAGACGGGCGACACGCTCGTCGTCAACTTCAAGAACACCCTGACCGTCCCGGTGACGATGCACCCCCACGGCGTGCTTTACAGCCCGCAGATGGACGGGGCCTACAAGGGGAGGTACACCGACCCGGGCGGCTTCGTGAAGCCGGGCAAGACGTTCCAGTACTCGTGGGACTGCAAGGCCGGGACCGAGGGCGTCTGGCCCTACCACGACCACGGCCCGCTCGATCCGGCGCCGCTCTACAAGGGGCTCTTCGGCGCCATCAACGTCCGCAAGAAGGGCGTGCCCCGGCCGGACGTGGACCACTACGTCTTCTTCCACTCGCTGCTCCCGGGCGCGACCGGCCTGGCCAAGCCGTTCCAGTGCATCAACGGCTACTCCTACGCCGGCAACACGCCGACGCTGACGGCGAAGGTCGGGCAGAAGGTGGCGCAGCACATCATCGGGATGAGCAACGACTTCCACACCTACCACCTGCACGGGCATCGCTGGACCGGGCCCGACGGGCGGGTCGTGGACAACGTCACCGTGGGCCCGGCGGACAGCTACTCGCTGCAGTTCACCGAGGACAACGCCGGGCGCTGGTTCTACCACTGCCACGTCTTCTCCCACCTGCACGAGGGCATGAACGGCTTCTATGTGGTCGACCCGTAGGGCGGGCGCCGCGCTGCTGGGCGGGGCCGTCGCCCTGGCGGGCCTGGCCGCCGGGCCGGCCCAGGCGACCTCGCGCAAGATCGCGGTCGGCGACTTCCGCTGGTCCCCGCCCGCCGTGACCGTCAGCCTCGGCGACACCGTCACGTGGATCTGGACCGGCCCGGACACCCAGCACTCGATCACCGGGCTGTCGGCCAACGCGGTGCAGTACGACTCCGACCCGGGTCGCACCCCGGACCACAAGCTCGGGGACCGCTTCCAGGTGCGCTTCACCGCGCCGGGGACCTACGACTTCCACTGCGTGCTCCACGGGATCGTCCGCGGGAGCGTCACCGTCGACCCGCTCCCCGGGGGCGGCGCGCCGTCCCCCGACCCGGACCCGCCCATCCTCGGCGACGCGGTCCCGCCCGTCGTCGACGGCGTGAGCGTCCACGGACGCAGCGTCCGCTACACGCTCGACGAGGCCGCGACGGTCACCGTCGACGTCCTGAAGCAGAAGGGGGCGCGCTGGGTGCTGATCGCCTCCCGGCACTTCGACGGACACGTGGGCTTCAACGAGGGGCTGCTGCGCGGGTCGCTGACCCCCGGCCGCTACCGCGCCTTCTTCCGTGCCGCCGACGCCGACAACAACCAGAGCAAGGACGCGATCGCCGCCTTCAGGGTCCGTGCGCCGCGCGGCCGCTGACGGGAGGACGCTACTCAGGCGGTGCTCGCCTTGAGGTCCCGGCGGATCTTCACGTCGCCGATGAGGGACCCCGGAGGGCCGAGCGTCACGACGACCAGGGCCGGGAACCACCAGCCCCAGCGGCCCTCGCCGGCGCCCTTCACACAGAAGTAGAGCAGGCCGAGGAAGCCGATGCCGTGAATCGGGCCGAGGATGCCCTTGACGGCGTCGCTGCCGATGATCACGCACACGACCAGCGGGATCAGGGCGAGGAAGTCGAGTAGGGCGAGCAGCCGGATCCGGTCGAGCTGCTTCAGGGTCTCGGCGGTGTCCATGGCGGCGGATGATGACGGGTGGTCCGCCCCGGGGCGCCTTCCGGACGCGCCGACGCATGGGGCTACCAGCCCCAGGTGCCGGGCCCGCCCTTGAACGGGCCGACGATCTCGTCCGTGATCCAGCCGCCGTAGAAGTCGCCCTCCTGCGTGCGGACGAGCTCCTCGTCGAGCCGGCAGCGGTCCATCCGGCTGGGGTAGAAGGCGAGGTGGTCCTGCAGCGCCGCGAAGCCCGGCGTGGGGGACGGGTAGGCCCAGGCGACCGCGCGCTCGGTCCGGTCGCCGACGATCGCGTCGAAGTACGTCGCGCTGCCCTTCCACTCGCAGAACGTCGAGCGGGCGGCGGACGGCGTGATGTGCGTGAGGTCGACGTCCTGCGGCGGGACGTAGATCGTGGGCGGATGGCTCGTCTCCAGGACGCGGAGCGCGCGCGTGGAGTCGACGAGCAGCACGCCGCCGAGCTCGATGCGCACGCGGCGCTCGCACACCACCAGGGCGGGTGGGCGCGGGTACTCCCAGACGTTCTCCTGCGGGCGGGGCTCGGACATGGCTTCCCCTGGTCTACGCCACCTGCCCGCCGACCGATCAGCGATCGGGACGACGATCCGGCTGGTCAGCACACCATCAGGACCTCCCCACGAGGTCGACGTAGGGTGATACCCTACGTCGCGTGAAGAAGACCTCGGTCTACCTCGACGACGCACTGGACCACGCGCTGGCGCAGCGGGCGGCAGAGGAAGGCCTGACGAAGGCCGAGCTGATCCGACGCACCCTCTCCGGGGCGGTGCAGCGGCCGAAGCGGCCGAAGTTCGAGGGCATCGGGATCATCGACGACGGCGGGCCGACCGACATGGCGGCGAACGTCGACCGGTACCTCACCGAGACCGGCTTCGGGGAGTGACCCTCGTCCTCGACACGAGCTTCGTCGTCGGCCTCATGATCGCCACGGACGCCGACCACGTGAGTGCCCGCGACTGGTTCGAGACCGTCGACGAGGATCTGGTGACCTCCCCGCTGGCGATCGCGGAGATGGACCAGGTGATCTCCGGGCGCGGCGGTGACCGGGCGCGCGCCGCGCTGTGGGCCAACCTCGACTCCGGCCTGGTCGCCGTCCGCTGGTGGGCCGACGCCCTGACCGAGACGCTCACCATCGCCCGCCGCCAGCCGTTCCTCGGCCTCGCCGACGCCTCCCTCGCCGCCGTCGCCCACCGCGTCGGCACCGTCCGCATCGCCACCTTCGACACCCATTTCCGCTCCGTCGCCGTCCCGGGACACGAGCCGTTCAAGCTCCTCCCCGCCGACGCCTGACGCCAACAAAGGACCGACACGACATGACGAACCCGAACTCCTTCGACGCCAAGGCGACGCTCAGCGCCGCCGGCCGCGACCTCACCGTCTACCGGCTCGACGCGCTGCAGTCGAAGTACGACGTCGCCCGCCTGCCCTTCAGCCTGAAGGTCCTCCTCGAGAACCTCCTGCGCACCGAGGGCAACGGCGCGGTCACCGCGGACGACATCGTCGCGCTCGCCTCGTGGGACGCGAAGGCCACCCCGTCGCAGGAGATCGCCTTCACGCCGGCGCGCGTGGTCATGCAGGACTTCACGGGCGTCCCCGCCGTCGTCGACCTCGCCGCGATGCGCGACGCGATGGCCGACCTCGGTGGCGACCCGGCGAAGATCGAGCCGCTCGTCCCGGCCGAGCTGGTCATCGACCACTCCGTCCAGGTCGACGTCTTCGGCACCCGCGACGCCTTCGCGCGCAACGCCGCGCTCGAGTTCGAGCGCAACCGGGAGCGCTACCAGTTCCTGAAGTGGGGCCAGCAGGCGTTCGACACCTTCAAGGTCGTGCCGCCGGACACGGGCATCGTCCATCAGGTCAACCTCGAGTACCTGGCGCGCACCGTCTTCGTCAACGACAAGACGGGCGAGGCCTACCCCGACACGCTCGTCGGCACCGACTCGCACACGACGATGGTCAACGGCCTCGGCGTGCTGGGCTGGGGCGTGGGCGGCATCGAGGCGGAGGCCGCGATGCTCGGCCAGCCGATCCCGATGCTCATCCCGCAGGTCATCGGCTTCAAGCTCAAGGGCGAGCTGCCGGAGGGGACGACGGCGACCGACCTCGTCCTGACGATCACCGAGATGTTGCGCGCCAAGGGCGTCGTCGGCAAATTCGTCGAGTTCTACGGCGCGGGCGTGAGCGCGTTGCCGCTGGCCGACCGCGCGACGATCGGCAACATGTCGCCCGAGTTCGGCTCGACCTGCGCGATCTTCCCGATCGACGCGGAGACCGTCCGCTACCTGAAGTTCTCCGGGCGTCCCGCGGACCTCTGCGAGCT
>JAOPZU010000091.1 GCA_025963955.1 Solirubrobacterales bacterium | reverse complement strand
TGGCCGAGCTGCTGCGCACCGGCGGCGGCGACGCCCCCGGAGACGTCGTGGTCCTGTGGGGCACGTCCATGCTGCAGGGCGACGGCGGCGCGATCGCCCCGGCGCTGCTGAAGCTCGCCTCGGGCCTGAACCTCTCCGGCCGCCAGGGCGGCGGCCTGCTGGCCGTTCCCGCCTCCACGAACGAGCGCGGCCTGCTCGAGGCCGGGGTCGCCCCCGGCATCGCTCCGGGCTACGGCGAGACCGCCGGCTCCCAGGCCCTCGCCGCCGCCGGCATCGCCGCCGCGCTGCGCGCCGGGGACCTCACCGCGCTCTACCTGCTGCACGACGACCCGCTGCGCTCGCGTCCCGACGCGAACGGCTGGGACCACGCGCTGGAGAAGACGACCGCCGTCATCGCCCACAGCCAGTTCCTCACCGCGGGCCTCGAGCAGCACGCGAACGTCGTCTTCCCCGCGGAGTCCTACGCGGAGAAGGAGGGGACGCTCACGCACCCCGACGGCCGCGTGCAGCGCCTGCGCCCCGCGATCGGCCGCCAGGGCGGCGCGCGCCCCGAATGGTGGGTCCTGAGCGAGCTCGCGAAGCGCCTCGGCGCCGATCTCGGCATCCTCACGGGCGCCATGGCCTCCAAGCAGCTCTTCGACGCGGTGCCGTTCTACCGCGGCCTGTCCCTCGACCGCATCGGCGGCAAGGGCCTGCGCTGGCCGGCCGACGCGACGCTCGCCGCGGCCTTCCCGGCCGCGCCCGAGGCCCGTCGCGACGCGGCCTACGAGACGGCGGCCACCCCGAACGGCGCGCTGCGCCTCGGCGTCTTCCGCTCGGTCTGGGCCGGCCCCGAGGTCGAGCTGTCGCCCGCGCTGAAGTTCCTCGCGCCGCGTCAGACCGTGGAGATGGCCCCGTCGGACGCGCAGCGCCTCGGCGTCCGTCACGGCGAGAAGGTCCTCGTCGGCGGCGACGGCGCCAGCGTGGAGGCGACGGTCGCCCTGCGCGACGCGGCCCTGCCCGGCAGCGTCTTCCTGCAGACCGGCATCACGACGAACGCGGCGAACGTCCTGGACGGCCCGCTGGTGGAGATCCGCAAGACATGAGTCCGCAGCTTGCCGTCGTCCAGTACTACGAGCCGTGGTGGATCCAGATCCTCAAGGCGGTCGTGATCTTCGCGATCATCCTGCAGCTGCAGCCGATCCTCATCGTCGGCGAGCGCAAGCTCCTGGGGCGCTTCCAGGGTCGTTACGGCCCGAACCGCGTCGGGCCCTACGGCCTCGCGACCCCGCTGGCGGACATCATCAAGCTCGCCACGAAGGAGCAGTTCCGCCCCGACACGTCCATCGGCTGGATGTTCGCCCTGGCGCCGGTGATCTCGGTCCTGACCGCGGTCGGCGCGCTCGCGATCATCCCCTTCGGCGACACCCAGGACATCTTCGGGACGGACGTCGGCCTCTACGGCCTGGACGTCTCGATCGGCCCGCTGTTCGTCTTCGCCATGGGAGCCGTCGCCTTCTACGGGATCATGCTCGGCGGCTTCTCCTCGGGCTCGAAGTACTCCTTCCTCGGCTCGATGCGGGCCGCGGCGCAGCTCATCTCCTACGAGGTCTCCCAGGGCCTCGCGCTCGTCGGCGTCGTCATGACGGCCCAGACGCTGTCGCTCACGGAGATCGTCCACGCCCAGCAGGGCATGTGGTACTTCATCCCCCAGTTCCTGGGCTTCCTGATCTTCCTGGTGGCCTCCTTCGCGGAGACCAACCGCGCGCCGTTCGACCTCGTCGAAGCGGACGCGGAGATCGTCGGCGGCTACTTCACCGAGTACGGCGGGACGCGCTTCACGTCCTACCTGTTCGCCGAGTACATCAACATGTGCGTGGTCTCGCTGATCATGGTCACGGTGTTCTTCGGCGGCTGGCTGCTGCCCTTCGGGATCAACCCGCCCGGCTGGGTCGACCCGTTCATCGTCCTCGGGAAGACGTCCTTCTTCCTGATCTTCTTCATCTGGATCCGCGCGACGCTCCCGCGCCTGCGCTACGACCAGCTGATGTCCTTCGGCTGGAAGATCCTGCTGCCCCTGGCCACCCTGAACACGCTCGTGACGGCGATCATCCTCGTCGTCACGGACTGAGGCCTTTCCTTATGAGCTGGCACCCTGGAGCCGACCACGTCGAGGTCATGCGGCCGCCCGCACCCGGCGCGGCCGGCGGCACCTACCGCGCCTTCGCCGAGACGCTGCGCGGACTGAAGACCACCTTCTCCCGCGTCGTCGAGGGCGTCCACACGCTGCAGTACCCCGAGCAGAAGACGCCGGTCTACCCGCGCTTCCGTGGCCGCCACCGGCTGCACAAGTTCGAGGACACCGACCTGGAGAAGTGCGTCGGCTGCTCGCTGTGCGCCGCCGCCTGCCCCGCCGACTGCATCCGCGTCGTCGCCGCCGAGAACACGCCGGAACACCGCGTGTCCGCGGGCGAGCGCTACGCGGCGGTCTACGAGATCAACCTCTCGCGCTGCATCTTCTGCGGGTACTGCGAGGTGGCGTGCCCGTTCGACGCCATCACGATGGGCAACGACTACGAGATGAGCGACTACCAGCGGTCGGACCTCATCTTCACCAAGGAGATGCTCCTCGCCGAGCCCGTCGAGCGCACGCCACTCCGCGCCGACGGGGAGTAGCTTTCCCGCTCCACCGTTATGGCCGAAGTCCTCTTCTTCCTCACCGCGATCGGCGCCATCACCGGCGCCGTCGGCGTCATCGCCCTGCGGAACCCCTTCTACAGCGTGCTCGCGCTCGTGGCGCACCTCATCAGCCTCGCGCTGCTGTTCCTGCTGCTGCGCGCGGAGTTCGTCGCTGCCGCGCAGGTGATCGTCTACGCGGGAGCGGTGATGGTGCTCTACGTCTTCGTCGTCTCCTACGTCGGCGGCACGCAGGAGTCCGGGCACCGGCTGACGAAGGGCTTCAAGCTCGCGTCCGTCGCCTTCGGCGCGGCGCTCTTCGCCGTGCTGGCGATCGCCATCCTCGGCAGCGGCCTGCAGGCGCTCGACACCGAGGGCGCGCCCTACCAGGCCGGGTTCGGCTCCCCGCGGGAGATCGGCAAGCTGCTGCTCACCGACTTCCTGCTGCCCTTCGAGGTCGCCTCGTTCCTGCTGCACATCGCCGCCGTCGGCGCGGTGACACTCGCCCGCCGCCGCGGCGGCCTGGAGACGCAGGGCGAGCTCAACGCCTACACGGCGCTCGACTTCGCCCGCCCGGCCATCACCGGCACGATGGCCGAGGCCGTCGGCGGGCGCCACCAGCGGATGCCCGAGCCCGGCGCGGGCGCCGACGCCTCCCCGGCCGCCGCGATCGTCGACAGCGAGCCGAGCGCATGAACGTCAACTGGTTCCTCACGGTCAGCGCCCTCATCTTCTGCATCGGCGCCGGCGGCGTCATCTCACGGCGCAACCCGCTCGTGATCCTGCTCTGCCTGGAGCTGATGCTGAACGCCGCGAACCTCGCGCTCATCGCCTTCAGCCGGATGCACGGCAACCACGACGGCCAGATCTTCGCGATCATCGTCATGGTCGTGGCGGCCTGCGAGGTCACCGTCGGCCTCGGGGTCATCGTCGCGATGTACCGCCGCCGCGTCCCGATCGACGTCGATGAGCTCCGCGAGCTCCAGGGCTAGGAACCGAGACTGATGCAGACCACCGCCTGGCTCGTCCTGGGCCTCCCCCTCCTCGGGTCGATCCTCATCGGCCTCCTGCACAAGGTGCTGAAGGGCAAGGCCGCCGGCTACCTCGGCACGCTCGTCCTGCTCGCCTCCTTCGTGTGCGCCGTGCTGACGCTGCTCTCGCTGCAGGACCGCAGCGCGGAGGAGCGCCAGGTCGTCTTCGTCGCCTGGGACTACGCGAAGTCCGTCGGCCTCGACGCGCAGGTGTCGATCCTCATCGACCCGCTGTCGCTGCTGATGATGTGCGTGGTCACCGGCGTCTCGACGCTCATCCACCTGTACTCGATCGCCTACATGGTCAGCGACCGCGGGTACAACCGCTTCTTCGCCTACCTGAACTTCTTCGTCTTCTCGATGCTGCTGCTCGTGATGGCGGCGAACTTCCTGCTGCTGATCGTCGGCTGGGCCTTCGTCGGCGCCGCGTCCTACCTGCTGATCAGCTTCTGGTTCCGCCGGACGACCGCCACCTCCGCCGGCATCAAGGCGTTCGTCATCAACGTCGTCGGCGACGTCGGCCTGACGCTCGGCACCTTCTTCATCATCAAGCACTCCGGGTCGCTGGACTTCCTGACGACCTTCAAGGGGGCGGCGAAGTCCTTCGACGGCAGCAACGCCGACCTGACCGCGGGCTGCATCCTGCTGCTCGTCGGCGCGTTCGCGAAGTCGGCCCAGATCCCCTTCCACACCTGGCTGCCGGACGCCATGGAGGGCCCGACCCCGGTCTCCTCCCTGATCCACGCGGCGACCATGGTCACCGCGGGCGTCTACCTCATCGCGCGCATGCACCCGCTCTTCGAGCTGGCGCCGAGCGCCGGGGACGTCGGCGCCATCGTGGGCGCGGTCACCCTGCTCGTGGCCGGCACGATCGGCCTGGTCGTCACCGACCTCAAGCGCGTCATCGCCTACTCGACGATGTCCCAGATCGGCTACATGATCATGGGCGTCAGCTCCGGCGCGTACGTCGCGGGCCTCTTCCACCTCATGACGCACGCCTTCTTCAAGGCGCTGCTGTTCATGGCCGCGGGCTCGGTCATCGGCGCGATGGCCGGCAACCAGGACCTGAACCGCATGGGCGGCTTCCGCAAGGCGATGCCGTTCACCTTCGGCTGCTTCGTCATCGGCGGGCTGGCGCTCTCCGGCATCCCGCCGTTCTCCGGCTTCTTCTCGAAGGACGAGATCCTGCTCGTCATCGGCGAGCGGGGCGGCTGGCACTGGGCGCTCTACGTCGCGGGGTACGTCGGCGCCTTCCTGACCGCCGTCTACACCTGGCGCATGATCTTCCGGGCCTTCTTCGGCGCCGCGGTCCCCGAGGCGGTCGAGCTCGAGGGCGGCCACCTGCACCACGCTGAGGTCCACACGAACCCGAACGGCGGCGAGGTCGAGGACACGGACGTCGGCTTCCCCGGCCCGGAGCACCACATCGCCGAGCGCGCGGGCGAGATGAAGGGCGCGATGAGCGTCCTCGCGCTGCTCGCGGTCGTCGGCGGCTTCCTGCAGATCCCGAAGGTGACGAGCGTCCTGGACGACTTCCTGGAGCCCACCTTCGCGGACTCGACGATCCAGCACTCCTCGAACGACGGCCTGCTGGTCGTCGGCCTGGTGCTCGGCGCCGTCCTCGGCCTGGCCGGCATCGCGCTCGCCTACCGCGTCTGGGTGCAGAAGCCCGGCACCAGCGCGGTCGTGCTCGAGCGCTTCAAGCCGCTGCACACGCTCTTCGTCAACAAGTGGTTCTTCGACGAGGGCATCGACCTGGTCTTCGTCCGCCCCGGCGCCTGGCTCGGCCGCGCGTCGCGGAACTCCTTCGAGCGCCTGTTCGTCAACGGCACGCTCATCGGCGGGTCGACCGGGATCGTCCGGGCCTCCTCCTCCGCGGTGCGCGCGATCCAGACGGGTCTGCTGCGCTCCTACACCGCCCTGCTGCTGCTCGGCCTCACCGTCGTCGGCGTCTACTTCCTGGTGAGTGCATGACCATCCACCTGTCCCTGATGCTCTGGGCGCCGGCGGCGTTCGCGCTGCTCGGCGCGCTCTTCTCCGGCGGCGGCCGCACGATCACGCGGGCGATCGCCGGCGTCGGCACGCTCATCGCGCTCGGCTACGCCATCGCGCTCGTCGTGGACTACAAGTCGGGCGGCGGGCAGCAGTACGTCACCGACCGCATGTGGATCCGCGAGCTCGGGATCCACTACAAGCTCGGCGTCGACGGGCTGAACCTCTTCCTCATCCTGCTGACGTCCGTGCTGTTCACCGCGACGACGCTGTGGTCGCTGCAGGACGACCGGGCGCGCGAGGGCACGTACTGGCTGCACCTCGGCCTGGGCCACACCTTCGTGCTCGGCGCACTGATGGCGCAGGACCTCGCGCTGTTCGTCGCGTTCTTCGACCTGATGCTGATCCCGTTCTTCTTCCTCAGCCTCGGCTGGGGCGACGGCCCGCGCGCCGAGCGCGCCGCCGCCGTCACGAAGCTCGTGATCTACACGCTCGTCGGCTCGCTGCTGATGCTGACCGCGGCCATCGCGCTCGCGGTCCTCAGCGCCTCGCAGTCCGGGAACGACCTGAGCTTCGCCTTCAGCGACCTGCAGCAGGTGACGCTCACCAAGGGCTCGCAGGAGTGGATCTTCCTCTGCTTCGCCGCCGCCTTCCTGGTGAAGATGCCGTCCTTCCCGTTCCACGGCTGGATGCCCGACGGCTACCGCTCGCTGCCGCTGCCGGTGCTGGCGGTCTTCTCCGGCGTCCTCTCCAAGGTCGCCGCCTACGGCTTCCTGCGGATCGTGGTGCCGCTGCTGCCGGACGCCGCGGTGCACTTCCAGACGCTGATGTTGCTCATCGCGCTGGCGTCGGTCCTCTACGGGTCGGTCATGGCCTTCACCACGACGAACGCGCGGATCATCCTCGGCTACTCGTCGCTGGCGCAGCTCGGCTTCATCGTCCTCGGGGTCTTCTCCCTGACCGAGCAGGGCGCGCAGGGCGCGATCCTGCAGTCGGTCAACCACGGCCTCGTCGTCGCCCCCGCCTTCTTCCTCGTGGGTGCCGCCGCCAAGCGCGCCGGCGGCTCGGAGGACATCCGTGACATGGGCGGCATCGCCTTCCGCGCGCCGATCCTCACGGTCCTCTTCCTGATCGTCGCGATGGCCAACCTGGCGATCCCCGGCTCGTCGAACTTCGTCGGCGAGTTCCTGATCCTGCTCGGCGTCTTCAACGCCAAGCTGGCCATCGCCTGCATCGCCTTCACCGGTGTGGCGCTGGCCGCCGTCTACACGCTGCGCCTCTTCATCCGGGCGATGCACAACCGGGTCGGGCAGCGCGTCGACTCGCGCGACCTCTCGCTCGGCGACGCGCTCGTGCTCGTCCCGCTCGTGGCCTGCATCCTGGGCCTCGCGCTCTACCCGCAGCTCGCGCTGAAGAAGGGCGAGCGGACCGTGAAGGGCTCCGTCGCCGCCGCCCGGCAGATCACGCACCCGCCCAAGGCGGCCGCGGCCGCCCGGGTGCCCGCGGGCGGGCAGACGGTGCCGCTCGACCCGACCACCGGCCAGCCCGTGGATCCGTCCGCGACCGGAGGGACCACCCCGTGAGCTCCGCCTTCCTCTCCCTCGCCGCCTCGACCGGCAAGATCAAGGGCCCGCACATCGACTGGGCCGGCCTCTCGCCGCTCGTCGCGATCCTCGGCGGCGTGGTCGTCGTCCTCATGGCCGGGCTCCTGCGCCCGCGCTTCGCGCGCGAGCAGCTGGTTCCGGGGCTCGCGCTCGTCTCGCTGCTCGCGTCCCTCGGCCTGACGATCTGGCAGCTGGACGAGGACAAGTCGCTCGTGGCGAACTCGCTGCGCCTCGACGGCCTCTCCACCACGCTGACCGTCATCTTCCTGGCCGCGGGCATCGCGACGACGCTGCTCTCCTGGCGGGCGCTCGCCCCGCGCGAGTCCGCCCACGGCGAGTACTTCGCCCTGATGCTCACGAGCATCGCGGGCATGATCGTCCTCGTCTGGGCGCAGGACACGATCACGCTGTTCCTCGGGCTCGAGCTGCTGTCGATCCCGCTGTACGTGCTGTGCGCCACGGAGATGCGGCGCGCGTCCTCGCTGGAGTCCGGGCTGAAGTACCTGGTGGTCGGGTCGGTCGGCTCGGCGACGCTGCTCTACGGCCTGGCGCTCATCTACGGCGCGACGGGCTCCACGGGCTACGCAGAGACGGCGCAGGCCTTCGCCGCCAAGGGGCTCTCGAGCGACACGCTGGCGCTCGGCGGGATCGCCCTCGTCGTGGTCGGCATGTGCTTCAAAGCCTCGGTCGCGCCCTTCCACCAGTGGACGCCGGACGTGTACCAGGGCGCCCCGACGCCGGTCACCGCGTTCATGGCGGTCGCCACGAAGGCCGCGGCCTTCGGCGTCTTCCTGCGGTTCTTCGACGTCGCGCTCATCGACGCGCAGTCCACCTGGGGCCCCGCGCTCGCCGCGCTCGCGACGATCACGATCATCGTCGGCAACGTCGGCGCCCTCGGGCAGTCCTCGCTCAAGCGGATGCTCGCCTACTCCTCCGTGGCGCAGGCCGGGTACATGCTGGCCGGCGTCGTGGTCTCCACCCAGCTCGGCGTGCGCGCGACGGTCTTCTACCTGGCGGCCTACCTCGTCATGAACCTCGCCGCCTTCGGCGTGATCATCGCCCGCGAGCGGGAGACCGGACGCGGCGACGACATCTCGGCGGTCACCGGTATCGGCGCCTCCCGCCCGCTGCTGGCCTGGCCCCTGACGATCTCGATGCTCGCGCTGGCCGGCGTCCCCGCCACCGCGGGCTTCATCGGCAAGTTCCAGCTCATCCGGGCGACGGTCGACGGCGACTACGCGTGGCTCGGCATCGTGATCGTCGTCGGCTCGATGATCTCCCTCGGGTACTACCTGAAGGTCATCGCGGCGATCTGGTCGACGGACGCCGTCGACGAGGCTCCGGCCACCGCCGGCGGCAGCGTCGCCCTGCCTGCGCTGGCCGGCGGAGCCCCGGACGGCCCCGTCACCGCGCCGCCGGCGAAGCCCGCGTGGGAGCTCACGCTCGTCTCCGTCGTCTTCGGCGCCGCCATCGTCGTGATCGGCGTCCTCCCGCAGCCGCTCTTCGACTTCGTCGAGCGCGCCAGCAGCGCCTTCGCGAACCTCGTCTAGACCGGGCTTGGCGCTCCGGGCTGCGCGCCGCGCCGCCCGGTGCGAGAGGATTGCGCGCAATGCGCATCTCCGCGAAGGCCGACTACGCCGTCCGGGCGGCGATCCACCTCGCGGCCGCCGCCGACGGTGAGCGCCCCACCAAGGGCGAGTCGATCGCGACCACCCAGGGAATCCCGATGAAGTTCCTCGAGAACATCCTCGGGGACCTGCGCCACGCCGGTCTCGTCCGCAGCCAGCGCGGCGCGGACGGCGGCTACTGGCTCGGCCGGGCGCCGGCGGAGATCTCCGTGGCGGACATCATCCGCGCGGTCGACGGTCCGCTCGCGTCGGTCCGCGGGCAGCGCCCGGAGGACGTCCCCTACGAGGGAACGGCGGAGCCCCTGCAGCGCGTCTGGATCGCCGTGCGACACAACCTCCGCGCGGTGCTGGAGACGGTCACGCTGGACACGCTCGCCAGCGGGGACCTGCCGCCGGCGGTGCTGAAGCTGGCGGACGACCCTGAGGCCTGGGTCACGCGGTAGCGCGCGGAGGGCGCAGGGGCACTGGCGCGTCCAGCGCCGCTCAGGCCGCCGCGGCCTTCGGGCCGTCCGCCCCGCGCGTGCCGAGCTGCTCGCGGACCCAGACGATGTCGCCCGCCGAGAGCTCGAGGGCGGCGGCCTCGGCACGGGTGATCTGGGCGACGACGGGCTCGCTGGCGCCGACGCCGTCCGCGCTCGTGCCGTTCCCGTCGGCGAGCAGGAGCTCGACGCGGACCTCGAAGCCGAGGTGGACCACGCGCACGACCTGCGCCTCGCGGGCGCCGTCGCGGGCCTCCAGGAGGACCTCCAGGTCGTGCGGCCGGACCAGGCCCTCGCCCAGCCGCGACACCGGTCCGAGGAACGACATCACGAAGTCGGACGACGGCGCGTCGTAGAGGTCGCGCGGTTTGCCGGACTGGGCGATCTCGCCCGCGTCCATGACGGCGATCGTGTCGGCGACGTCGAGCGCCTCCTCCTGGTCGTGGGTGACCAGGACGGTGGTGACGTGCACCTCGTCGTGCAGGCGGCGCAGCCAGGTCCGCAGTTCGGCGCGGACCTGGGCGTCCAGGGCGCCGAAGGGCTCGTCGAGCAGCAGGACCGCCGGCTCGATGGCGAGCGCACGGGCGAGCGCCATGCGCTGCCGCTGGCCTCCGGAGAGCTGCGACGGGTAGCGCTGCTGGTAGCCGTCGAGCCCGACGACGCGCAGCAGCTCGTCCGTCTTCTCCTTGATCTCGGCCTTCGGCTTCTTGCGGATCTTCAGGCCGAACGCGACGTTGTCGCGGACGGTCATGTGCTTGAAGGCGGCGTAGTGCTGGAAGACGAAGCCGATCCCGCGCTGCTGCGGGGCCAGGTTCGTCACGTCGCGGCCGTCGAGGACCACCCGGCCCGAGGTCGGGACCTCGAGGCCGGCTATCACCCGCAGCAGCGTCGACTTACCCGAGCCCGAAGGCCCGAGGAGCGCGGTCAGCGAACCGGAGGCGATCTCCAGGTCGATGCCCTTGAGCGCGTGGAAGTCGCCGTAGTGCTTGTCGACGTTCTCGACGGTGATCATGACTGGTGGTCCTTCCGGGGGTTGAGCCGGGTCATGGCCAGCAGCGTCGCGAGCGCGATGATGGCCAGCAGCGCGGAGGCGGCGTACGCCCCCGCGAGGTCGAAGTTGTTGAAGCGCTTCTCGACGAGCAGGGTCAGCGTCTCGGTCTCCCCCGAGATCTTGCCGCTGACGATGCTGACGGCGCCGAACTCACCGATGCAGCGGGCGACGGTGAGGACGATGCCGTAGGCGACGCCCCAGCGGATGGCGGGCAGGGTGATGCGGGTGAAGGTCTGCCAGGAGGACGCGCCGAGCGTCGCGGCGGCCTGCTCCTGCTCGTCGCCGATCTCCCGCAGGACCGGCGCCACCTCGCGGGCGACGAACGGCAGGGAGACGAACACCGTCGCGATGACGATCCCCGGGAGGCTGAAGATGATCTGGATGCCGTGGTCGGCGAGCCACGGGCCGAACCACCCGATGCGCCCGTACACGAGCACGAGCGCCAGGCCGACGACGATCGGGCTGATGGCGAACGGGAGGTCGACGATCGCTTCGAGGACCGCCTTGCCGCGGAAGCGCCCGCGCACCAGGACGAGCGCCGTCAGGATGCCGAGGACGGTGTTCAGCGGGACGGCGATCGCCGCCACCTCGAGCGTGAGCGTGAACGCGCTGATCGCCGCGGGCGTCGTGATGGCGTCCCACACGGGAGCGATCCCGTGCTCGAAGGTGCGGTAGAGGACGACGCCGACGGGGATGCCGAGCAGCAGCGCCAGGTAGCCGAGGGCGACGACGCGGAGGGTGAGCCGCGCGGGACGGGACTGCTCAAGCACGCTGGTCTCCCCGGCGCTCGAAGACCCGGATGCCGATGAGCACCAGGAGGGACACGCCGAGCAGCACGACCGACACGGCCGACGCCGAGATCGGGTTGTCGCTCGACTCCTGCAACTTGAAGATGTAGACCGCGCTGACCTCGGTCTTGAACGGCACGTTGCCGCTGATCAGCACGATCGAGCCGAACTCGCCGACCGCCCGGGCGAAGCTGAGCGCGGCGCCCGAGAGGATCGCGGGGCGCAGGTTCGGCAGGACGATGCGGCGGAACGTCTGACCGGGACTGGCACCGAGCGAGGTCGACGCCTCCTCCATCTCGCGGTCGAGCTCCAGCAGCACGGGCTGCACCGACCGCACCACGAACGGCAGCGTGACGAACATCAGCGCCAGCAGGACGGCCGTGCGCGTGTAGGTGACGTCGATGCCGACCGGCGAGTTCTTGCCGTAGAGGGCGATCAGCGTCAGCCCGGCGACGATCGTCGGGAGCGCGAACGGCAGGTCGATCAGCGCGTTGACCGCGCTCTTGCCGCGGAAGTCGTCCCGCACGAGGACCCAGGCCACGAGCGTCCCCATGACTGCGTTGATGGCGGCCGCCAGCAGCGACACGACGAGCGTGAAGATCAGCGCGTTGACCGCCTGGCGCTGGGTGACGACGTCCCAGAACCGGCCGGCGCCGTCGTCGAAGGACTTCGCCGTGACCGCGGCCAGCGGCAGCAGCACGATCAGGCTGAGCCAGATCGTGACGACGCCCGTCCCGAGCGGCCCGGTGCCGCCCGCGCGGGCGCGGCGGTGCGGCCGCGCGCGAAGGCGGGAACAACCCGGAGGTCCCGCCGGCGATGCCGGCGGGACCTCGGAGAGGCCGTTGTCGGTGGCGAGCGACGGGCTCACTTGTCCGTCGACACTCCGGCGTCCGCCTCGATCTTCGCGATCGAGCCCTTGTCCGGGTCGAAGAGCGTGTCGTTGACCTTCGCCCAGCCGCCGAGGTCCTCGATCGTGAACTCGTGCGCCGGATCGGGGAACTTCGCCTTGTTCGCGGCCAGGACCTCGGCGTTGACCGGGCGGTAGCCCCACGACGCGAACGCCTCCTGTCCGGGCTTGGAGAGCACGTAGTCGATGAACTTCTGCGACGCCGGGTCCGCCTTGACGGTCTTCGCGATGTCGATGTTGATCTTGATCGTGTCGTCCGGCGTGACGAAGTCGACCTTCTCGCCCTTGCGCTGCGCGGTCGTCGCCTCGTACTCGTAGGAGAGCAGGACGTCGCCCGTGCCCGAGGTGAAGTTCTGCAGCGCCTCACGCCCGGACTTGTCCTGGACGACGACGTGCTTCTTGATGAGGTCGCCGACGTACTTCAGGCCGGCGGCGTCGTCCTTGCCCCCGCCGGAGGCCTGGCCGTAGGCCGCGAGGATGTTCCACTTCGCGGCGCCTGAGGTGAACGGGTTCGGGGTGAGGACCTTGACGCCCGGCTTCAGCAGGTCGGCCCAGGTCCTGATGTGCTTCGGGTTGCCCTTGCGCACGATGAACGACACGAGCGACGTGGTCACCAGGCCCTTGTTCGGGGTCGCGTTCCAGTCCTTGGCGACGAGGCCCGCCTTGACCAGGCGCGTGACGTCGGGCTCGGTGGAGAAGGAGACGACGTCGGCCTTCTGACCGGCCTCCACGGCGCGGCTCTGGTCGCCGGAGGCGCCGAAGCTCGTCTTGAAGCCGATGCCCTTGCCCTCCGGCGTCTTGTTGAAGGCGGGGATGAGCTCGTCGTAGACGACCTGGGGCGTGGAGTAGGCGACCAGCGACAGGGTCGCCTTGCCCGAGGACGCGCTCGCGCCGCCACCGCTGCCGTCCGTGGAGTCCGACGCGCCACCGCAGCCGGCGACCACGAGCGAGGCGGTCAGCAGGGCGGAGGACAGCGGGAGGAAGCGCTTCAAGGCAACACCTTTCGAAACATGGTTAATCCAGTAGGGATTCAACAGAATACACGTTCCCCATGGGACTGGTGCCCTATTTTCCTACCGATTTCGTGCAGTATGGGGTGCGGAGCGGCTCCTCGAGCGGGCGCGAGACGCCAGCGCGGAATGGACGCCAGGGGCTCCGGCCGCCGCCCCGCCCGGTAGGGTCCGACCCCCGCATGGACTACCCCGTCGACAGCTTCACCCCCGACGAGCAGGCGCGCCTGGCCCCGCACGTCACCAACCTGGACCGCCCGGTGTTCGCCCTGACGAACCTGCCCGAGACGGTCAAGGGCGCGATGTTCGCGCGCTACTCGCGGTACCAGGGGACCCTGCGCCGGATGTTCCTGGACGAGTTCGCGGACTCCCTGCCCCCGGTATCCGCTCCCTCCCACCACGCCGACGACACCGAGGGGACGCGTGCCGCCGAGCTCTACGAGCGGATCTTCGTCGGGTACGGGGACGACAGCGTCGCGCAGCTCGGCGGGGCGCACGTCGCCTGCGAGTGGGTCTCCAACGTCCTGACGAAGGTGCTGCAGCGCCCCCGCCTGGGCGCCTACCTGGAGCAGTCCACGCGCTACATCGCCTATGACGTGCCGATGGACGGCGCCGGCACGCGCGCGCCGCGCTACCGCTACTACCGCGATCCCGCCCTGGGCCCGGTCTACGAGCAGTCGATGGACGAGGTCTTCGGCATCTACTCCGGGCTCCTGCCCCGCGTGCGCGCGTGGGTCGACGAGTCCTTTCCCGGGGACCCCGGCCCGGCCCGCGACCGGGCCATCGGGGCGAAGGCGCTCGACCTGGTGCGGGGCCTGCTGCCGGCCGCGTCCCTGTCGCACATGGGGATCTACGCAACAGGCCAGACCTACGAGCAGCTGATCCTCCACCTGCTCGCGCATCCGCTGCCCGAGGCCCGGGAGTGCGGCACGCAGATCCTCGACGCCGTGCAGGCCGTCATGCCCTCCTTCGTCTCCCGCGTGCCCCGTCCGGACCGCGGCGGCGAGTGGATCGGCTACCTGCAGGAGCGCGACGCCGCCGCGGCGCGCTGGGTCACGCGCCTCGGTCTGGACCGGCCCGCGAACGAGACGACGGGCCGCCCGTCCGTCCGGCTGCTGCACGTCGACGGCGACGAGGACGCACTGCTCGCCGCGTTGTTGTTCGAGGCCTCCGGGGTCTCGGAGGAGGACGCCCGCATCCGCCTCTCGGCCCTCAGCACGGACGAGCGCACCGCACTGCTCGGCGACCTCGTCGGGAACCGCCGCAACCGCCGTCACCGTCCGGGCCGCGGCTACGAGGCGCTGCGCTACCGCTTCGAGATCGTCTCGGACTACGGCGCCTTCCGCGACCTGCAGCGCCACCGGATGCTCACCGTCCAGTGGCAGAAGCTGACGCCCGACCTCGGGGCGGGCGTCCCCGAGGACGTCGACCTGGCCGGCTGCGGCGGGGAGTACCGGCGCGCCCTCGAGCTCTCGCGGGTGGCGCACCAACGGATCCTCGACGACGGCCACGACCCGCGCGTGGCGATGTACGCCCTCTGCCTCGGGTACCGCATCCGCTACGTCATGGACCTCAACGCGCGCGAGGCCATGCAGCTCATCGAGCTGCGCTCGGGCCGCGAGGGTCACCCGTCCTACCGCGCGGTCGCCCACGAGATGCACCGCCAGATCGCGGCCGTGCATCCGGCGGTCGCCGCCACGATGACGCACGTCGACAACGACAACGAGCCGCGCCTGGAGCGGATCCTCGCGGAGATGCGCACGCAGTCCAAGCTGGACCAGCTGCTGCCCGAGCGCGCGGGCTGAGGCCCGTCCGCCTCCGCGGGCTACCCCGCGATCGACCCCGGGTCCGCCGGGACGTCGACCGCGTGCTCCCGCAGGACGTCGAGGGGGACGATGTCCAGGGCGCGCTCGTGCGTGCTGGCCAGGACGACGAAGGCGGCGGCGCCGTCCTGGTGGGCGCGCAGCCAGTTGGCGGCGGTGACGCACCAGCGGTCACCCGGGACCAGGCCGGGGAAGCGGAACTGCGGCATCGGCGTGGCGAGGTCGTTGCCGATCGAGCGCTGGTGCTCCAGGAACTCGGCCGTGACCACGGCGCAGATGGTGTGGCTGCCGAGGTCCTGGGGCCCGGTGGCGCAGCACCCGTCGCGGTAGAAGCCGGTCAGGGGCTCGGTCCCGCAGAGCTCGAGCGCTCCACCCAGCACGTTGCGATCGCTCACACCGTGAGTATCGCCGTCCCGGGCGGTGCGCGTCCAGATCAGGCCGGGCGGCCGGCGGCCGGCGCCGCCC
>JAOPZU010000077.1 GCA_025963955.1 Solirubrobacterales bacterium | reverse complement strand
GACGGCAGCGGCATCGGCCAGGTGGCGCCCGCGGCGGCGACCCCGACCGTCCTGGCCGCGCCGCCCACCGGCGCGGACGCGATCGCCGGCCGCATCCGCCAGCTCGACGCCCTCAAGGCCGCCGGCGTGGTGGACGACGCGGAGTACGCGGAGCAGAAGGCGCGGATCCTGGCCGCGCTCTGACCGCCGGTAACGTAGGAGGCCGATGGGAACCTTCTACGTCACCACCCCGATCTACTACGTCAACGCGGCGCCGCACATGGGCCACGCGTACACGACGATCGCGGCGGACGTCATGGCCCGCCACCATCGCCAGCGCGGCGACGACGTCTTCTTCCTGACCGGCGTGGACGAGCACGGCGAGCCCGTGGCGAACGCCGCCGAGGCCCTGGGCGTCACCCCGCAGGCGCTCGCGGACCAGAACGCGGAGCGCTTCCGCGCGCTCATGCCGCGCCTGAACGCGTCGATCGACTTCTTCATCCGCACGACGGACGCTGAGCACAAGGCCAAGGTCCAGGAGGTCATGGGCCGGGTCAAGGAGAACGGCTTCGTCTACAAGGGCCACTACGAGGGCTGGTACTGCCCGCGCTGCGCGGACTTCAAGTCCGAGGCGGAGATCGAGGACGGCAACCGCTGCCCGATCCACCACATCGAGCTGACGATGGAGAAGGAGGAGAACTGGTTCTTCCGGCTCTCCGCCTTCCAGGAGCGCCTGGAGCAGCTCTACGCCGACCGACCGGACTGGGTCGGTCCGCGCCACCGGGCCAACGAGGCGCTCTCGTTCATCAAGGGCGGCCTGCAGGACGTCTCGCTGTCCCGCGCGAAGCTCACCTGGGGCGTGAGCGTCCCGTGGGACGAGGAGCACGTCTTCTACGTCTGGTTCGACGCGCTGCTCAACTACTACACCGCGCTCTCCTACGCGAAGCCCGGCGAGGACCTGACGGACCGGTTCTGGCCCCCGGCGCAGCAGGTCATCGGCAAGGACATCCTGAAGTTCCACGCCGTCTTCTGGCCCGCCCTGCTGATGGCTGCCGACCTGCCGCTGCCGCAGCGCCTCTACATCCACGGCTACCTGATGATGGACGGCGACAAGATGAGCAAGTCGCTCGGGAACGTCCTGGACCCGTTCACGATCATGGACCGCTTCGGGACCGACGCCCTGCGGCACTACGTGCTGCGCGACGTGACCTTCGGGCAGGACGGCAACGTCTCCACGGTCGCCTTCGAGGGGCGCTACGAGGCGGAGCTCGCCAACGGCCTGGGCAACCTCGCCAGCCGCTCGATCGCGATGGTCCGCAAGTACCGCGACGGGGTCGTCCCCGCCGTCGAGCCCGAGCTGCGCGAGGACTTCGACGGGCTCGCGGACGAGGTCGCCGCGCTCATCGACCGGGCGGAGCTGACGCCGGCGATCGAGCTCGTGTGGGAGCGCGTGCGGCGACTGAACCGCTACGTCGAGGAGACGACCCCGTGGGCGCTGGCCAAGGACGAGGGCAGCGCCGACCGCCTGGACGTCGTGCTCGCCACGCTGGTGGAGGGCGTGCGCGTCGTCGCCGTCCTGCTGAGTCCCGTGCTGCCCGAGACGACCGAGAAGCTGCTCGCCGCCCTGGGCGCCCCCGACGTCGCGTACGAGCGCGCGACGCTGACGGCCGGCGCCGTCAGCCACGTCGACGCCCTCGCGCCGCTGTTCCCGAAGGACCTCCCCGCCGCCGCGACGGCCTGACGCGGCCGGCCGCCCGTGTTCGACAGCCACACCCACCTGGACTCCTGCGCGCCGCCGAACGACGAGCTCGTCACGCGGGCGCGGGCCGCGGGCGTCACGGGGATGCTCACGGTCGGGACCGACGGCCCTTCCAACCGCACGGCGCTCGCCGCCGCCGAGACCTACGAGGACGTCTACGCGGCGATCGGCCACCACCCGAACCACGCGACCGGGTTCGGGGAGGCCGACCTGGAGGACCTGCGCGAGCTCGCGCGCCATCCGCGCTGCCTGGCGATCGGGGAGACGGGGCTGGACGACTTCCGCGACTACGCGCCGCGCCCGGACCAGGAGCGGGCCTTCCGCGCGCAGATCGAGCTGGCGCGCGAGCTCGGCAAGCCGCTGATCATCCACACGCGCGCTGCGGACGAGGACACCCTGCGGATGCTGCGCGACCACGCCGGGGGGGTCACGGTGATCCTCCACTGCTTCTCGATGCCGGACCGCGTGGAGGAGTGCCTCGCGCAGAACTGGTGGATCTCCTTCGCGGGGAACGTGACCTACCCGAAGAACGCGGACCTCGCGCGGGCGGCGCTCCGGGTGCCGGCGGGGCGCCTGCTCGCCGAGACGGACGCGCCGTACCTGACGCCGCAGGCCGTCCGCAAGCACCGCAACGAGCCGGCGTTCGTCGTGCACACCGTGCGCTTCCTCGCGGAGCTGCGGGACGAGGACCCGGCCGAGCTGGCCGGGGTGCTCGCGGCGAACGCCCGCCACGTCCTGCGTGTGCCATGACCGGCGAGCACCTGCCGACCCAGCCGACCCTCCGCCGCCTGAAGGCCTTCGGCGTGCGTCCCAAGCGCGACCTCGGCCAGAACTTCCTCATCGACTCGAACATCCTCGGGGTCATCGCGCGGGCCGCGGACCTGGGGCCGGACGACGTGGCGCTGGAGATCGGCGGGGGCCTCGGCGTGCTCTCGGAGTACCTCGCCCCGCTCGTCGCGCACACGCACGTGGTGGAGATCGACCGCTCGCTCGAGTTCGCGCTCCGCGACGCCACGGACCCCTTCGGCGACCGGGTCAGTCTGCACTTCGGCGACGCGCTGCAGCTCGACCTGCCGGCCCTCGAGCCGCCCCCGACGAAGGTCGTGGCGAACCTCCCGTACGGCATCGCGGCGACCGCGATCCTGAAGACGATCGAGGAGCTGCCGCTCGTCACCACCTGGGTGGCGATGGTGCAGAAGGAGGTGGGGGAGCGCTTCGCCGCCTCCGCGGGGACCTCCGCCTACGGCGTGCCGAGCGTCCTGGCCCAGCTCTCGTGCGAGGTCAAGGTGCACCACAAGGTGGCGCGGACCGTCTTCCACCCGGTCCCGAATGTCGACAGCGTCCTCGTCGTGCTCCGCCGCCGGGCGGAGCTGCCGCCGGTGGACAAGGCGCTGCGCACGCTCGTGCAGGCCGCGTTCGCCCACCGGCGCAAGGCGCTCGCCGGGTCGCTGAAGCTCCACCCGGCCTACGACAAGGACGTGCGCGAGCGCGCCCGGGCAGCTCTCGCGCAGCTCGGCCACCCCGAGGACGTCCGCGCCGAACGCCTCGCGCCGGAGGACTTCCGGGCGCTGGCCGAGGCCCTGCGGTGAGCGGTCCCCGGGTCCTGAGCACCGAGGCCCCCGGCAAGATCAACGTCTGCCTGTTCGTCGGCGGGACCCAGGGGCGGGCCGACGGCCGGCACGAGCTCGTCAGCGTGATGCAGGCGGTGGACCTGTGCGACGAGGTGAGCGTCCGCGGCGGGGTCGCGGCCGACGCGCTGCACTGCGAGGGCGTCAGCGGGCCGAACATCGTCAGCGCGGCGCTCGACGCGTTCCGGGCGCGGACGGGCGCAGCGGGGCCCGTCGCGATCACCGTCGCCAAGCGCATCCCCGTCAGCGCCGGCATGGCCGGCGGCAGCGCCGACGCGGGCGCGGTGCTCCGGCTGCTCAACGAGCTCCACGGCGGCCCGCTGGACGACGACGCCCTGGGTGCGCTCGCCGCGGGACTCGGCGCCGACGTCCCGGCCCAGGTCCGGCCGGGCCGCATGCTGGCCACGGGTGCCGGCGAGCACGTTGAGGTGCGCGTGAGGAAGCGCTCCTACGGTGTCGTGGTGCTGCCGCACCCCGAGCCCCTGTCCACGCCCGCCGTGTACCGCGAGTTCGACCGGCTGGGCCTGGCCCGCGGGTCTGCCGAGCTCGCCGCCCTGGAGGGGCAGGTGCGGGAGCACGCCGACGACCTCCCCGACGCGCTGGTGGTCAACGACCTGCAGCCCGCGGCGATCTCCCTGTGCCCGCCGGTCGGCGCGAACCTCGAGCGCCTGCGCGCCGCCGGCGCCGACCTGGTCCTCGTCTCCGGCAGCGGGCCGACGACCCTCGGGCTGACCCGGGACGCGGACGCCGCCGAGCGCGTCGCCATCGCCGTCGGCCCGGACGCCATCGCCGTCCGGCCCTGGCCGCTGGGCCCATGAAGCCGCTCTGGTTCTTCGTCGCGGCGGCGATCCTCCTCGCGCTGTACCGCAAGCGCGCGCACCTGGAGCTCACGCTCAAGGTCGGCGGCACGATCGCGGCGCTCGGCTGCATCGTCTACGGCACGGGCGCCGTCCACCTGCCGAAGCTCGACGAGGCGCTCAAGCACGTGGGTGGGGCGCTCGGCGCCTGGACCTATCTCCTGGTCGCCGTGATGGCCTTCTTGGAGACGGGGGCGTTCGTCGGGCTGCTGGCGCCGGGGGAGACGGTCATCCTCGTCGGCGGGGTGGTCGCCGGACAGGGCGAGATCGACATCGTCGCGCTGATCGCGATCATCTGGGTCAGCGCCGTGGCCGGCGACCTCACGAGCTTCTTCGTCGGCCGCCGCCTCGGGCGCGACTTCCTGGTCCGGCACGGGCCGAAGGTGCAGATCACCGAGCCGCGGATCGAGCAGACGGAGGCGTTCTTCGCGAAGCACGGCGGCAAGGCGATCTTCCTCGGGCGCTTCGTCGGGCTGATCCGCGCGGTCGCGCCGTTCCTCGCCGGCTCCAGCGGCATGCCCCTGCGGCGCTTCGCGCCCTACGACATCCTCGGCGCCGGACTATGGGGCACGGCGTTCGCGCTCCTCGGTTACGTCTTCTGGCAGTCCATCGACCAGGTGCTGGCGGCGGCGAAGACGGGCTCGCTCGCGCTCGGGGCGATCATCGTCCTGGGCACGCTGGTCGTGCTCGCCGTCCGGCGGGTGCGGGACGAGGCGCAGCGCGAGCGCATCCTCGCCTGGATCGACGACGCTCCCGTCCTCGGCCCGGTCGCTCGCCGGTTGCAGCGCCCGGCGCGCTTCGCCTGGAACCGCCTGACGCCCGGCGACCTCGGCCTCGAGCTGACCACGCTGCTGAGCGTCGGCGCGGTCGGCGCGTTCGTCTGCGTGGGCTACCTCGTCGTGCTCGGCCCGCGCGAGCTGACGCCGGGCGACATGCGCGCGATGCACTGGGCGGACGACATCCGGGCCGGCTGGGTCGACGACGCCGCGAGAGCGGTCACGTCGCTCGGCACGCTGCCGGTGACGGGCGGCCTGATCCTCCTGGCGTGCGCCGTGCTCGTGGCCCGGCGCCGGCTCGCCGACGCGGTCGCGCTGGGGGCGGGCATGGTCCTCACGGTGCTCGCCTCGCACCAGCTGAAGGGGCTCGAGGACCGGCCGCGGCCGTCGAACGCCCTCGTGGACACCATGGGCTCGTCCTACCCCTCGGGACACGCCGCGTATGCCGTGGCGTGGGTGGCGGTCACCGTCGTGGTGCTCCGCGCGCTGCCCGGGATCGGGGCCCGGGCGGCGGTCCTGACGGTCGCCATCCTGCTCGCGGCGGCCATCGGCCTGAGCCGCGTCCAGCTGCGCGCGCACTGGTTCAGCGACGTCGCCGGCGGGTGGGGCCTCGGGGCCGCGACCTTCGCGCTGTGCGGCACGGCCGCGCTGGTCGTCTCCTCCTTGCGGCAGAATCCCCGACCGACCGCATGAGCCTGCTCCCCACCCTTCCGCTGGCCGCCACCCAGAACCAGACGATCACCTACGTCGTGGCGGTCTGCGCCGCGCTGCTCGGGCTCGCCGCCTACGTCGGCCTGATCCTCGTCCCGGCGTGGCAGTCGTACTCCCGGACGTGGGAGCGCGTCGCCGCGTCCTTCCTGACGCTGTACATCCTGGCCGCGTTCATCGGGCTCGGCGCGGCCGGCGGCGCCGCGATCGTCTACTTCTGGGACACCTTCTAGCCGCAGGGCCGTTCACCGCCGGCGGACGGGCGTCCCGCCCCGGACGCCGTGCCCCGTACACTTGCCCTGATGCCCATCCCGGCAGAAGGCACGTCGGCCGGCCTCGATCTCTCGGCACTGGAAGCCATCACGGAGGCCGTCGAATCCGGCGCCGGACTGCCTGAGATCGTGCGCGCCGCCGCCCGTGCCCTGGAGGCGAGCCTCGTGCTCGTCGATCGCACCGGCAGCGTGCTGGCCGTCGCCGCGCGCTCGCCCGCCGACGAGCAGACGCTCACGGCGAACGGCAACGGCGTCGACACCGTGGAGCTCCGCGTCGCCGACGAGCCCGTGGGGCTGATGCGCATGCGCACCCGCGGCGAGCCGAGCGCCGCGCTGGTCCGCATCGTCAGCACGCTCATCGCGTCGGAGGTCGAGCGCGTCCGTGCACCCGCCCGCGCCTCCCAGGAGGCGGCGGCCGCCTTCCTGCACGCCGTCCTCACCCGCGAGCTGGTCGACGGCGAGGAGATCCTCGCCGCCGCCGGGGAGCTCGGCGTGGACCTCATCGGCGGCGCGAGCTTCGTCGTCGCCCGCGTCCACGCCCACGTCCCCAGCGAGGACGGCTGGCGCCCGCGGATGCTCGCCGCCGCGGAGCGCGGCGCCCGGGCGGCCGCC
>JAOPZU010000065.1 GCA_025963955.1 Solirubrobacterales bacterium | reverse complement strand
CGTCCGGGTGACGGTCGATCATCAAGGTGTGCACGAGGACTTCGACGAGGCGCTCGACCACGCGGTCACGGCAGCCAACCTGCTGGACACGATCGCGTTCCTGTGCGCGAAGTCGTGTCAACTCGCGGCGCAGACCGGGGAGCGCGAGGAGTGGCGCGACCACGCGGACTACACGGCCTTCTGCCTCTCGCGCCTCGCGCAGACCCGCGTGCTCGCCCACGACTTCATGGACGCCGCGACGACCATCGCCCGGCGCCGGATCGGCACCGACGAGGAGCTCAGCGCCGAGGAGTTCGTCGTCGCGCTCACGCTGACCGCGGCGTTCTCCGAGCGGGTGCTCGAACGCGTGCCGCAGTCCGTGCGGTAGCACGACGCCCCGGCGCACCGGCGTCCGGTTTACCGCAGGGTCGCCGGGCACACGGCCCGGCATGGAAGCGTCACCCGCGTCCCGTCCACTCGCCGTCGTCACCGGTGCCTCCAGCGGCATCGGCTTCGAGCTGGCTCGACAGTTCCTGGAGGGCGGCTACGACCTGATCGCCGTCGCCGAGGACACCGCCATCGAGGGGGTGAGGACGCTCGGAGGCGACGGCGCGTCGATCGAGGCCGTGCAGCTCGACCTCGCGACGGACAACGGGGTGGACGAGCTCTACCGCCGGATCAAGCAGTCGGGGCGTCCGGTTGCGGCGCTCGCCCTGAACGCGGGCATCGGCGCCGGCGGCGCGTTCGCGTCGAACGACCCGGAAACGACGACCCCGCTGGAGCAGGAGCTCGGGATCATCGACCTCAACGTGCGCTCGGTGGTCCACCTGGCGAAGCACGTCGTCGCCGACATGGTGGCCCGCGACGAGGGGCGCGTGCTGTTCACCTCGTCCATCGCCTCCACGATGCCCGGTCCCTTCCAGGCCGTCTACAACGCCTCCAAGTCGTTCGTGCAGTCCTTCGCCCTCGCGCTGCGCAGCGAGCTCAAGGACACGAACGTCACCGTCACCTCGCTCATGCCCGGACCGGTCGACACCGAGTTCTTCGAGCGGGCGGAGATGACCGACACCAAGATGGGTGCGGGCAGCAAGGACGATCCGGCCGACGTCGCGCGCCAGGGCTTCCAGGCCCTGATGGCCGGCGACGAGCGGGTCGTCGCCGCGTCCCTCTCGAGCAAGGTCACGGGCAAGGTCGGACGTGTCCTGCCGGACAGCGCGAAGGCCGCGATGCACCGGAGCATGGCCGAGCCCGGATCCGCGCCCGACCCGGAGGAGCAGTCATGAGGGCGCTGACCTGGCACGGCAAGCGCGACGTCCGGGTGGACACCGTCCCGGACCCGACGATCCAGGAGCCGACGGACGCGATCATCAAGGTCACCTCCACCGGCCTCTGCGGCTCGGACCTGCACCTCTACGAGGTCCTCGGCCCGTTCCTCTCCGAGGGCGACATCCTCGGCCACGAGCCGATGGGCATCGTCGAGGCGGTCGGCCCCGACGTGCACCACATCGCCGTGGGTGACCGGGTGGTCATCCCGTTCAACATCAGCTGCGGCAGCTGCCACATGTGCGATCACGGGCTCATGACGCAGTGCGAGACCACCCAGAACCACGAGATGGGGACCGGCGCGTCGCTGCTCGGCTACACCAAGCTCTACGGCCAGGTCGCGGGTGGTCAGGCGGAGCTGCTGCGCGTCCCCCAGGCGCACTTCGGGCCGATCAAGGTCCCGGAAGGTCCCGCGGACGACCGCTTCCTGTTCCTCTCGGACGTGCTGCCCACCGCGTGGCAGGCCTTCGAGTACGCCCAGGTGCCGGAGGGCGGATCGCTCGCCGTCATCGGCCTGGGCCCGATCGGCGAGATGGCCTGCCGCATCGCGCAGCACCGCGGGATCGAGAACGTCATCGGCCTCGACCTCGTGCCCGAGCGCCTGGAGCGCTCGGCCGCCCACGGCGTGCAGACCATCGACGTCTCCGCCGTGGACGACATCGCCGAGGCGGTCCGCGCGCTCACCGACGGCCGGGGCCCGGACGGCGTCATCGACGCGGTCGGCATGGAGGCGCACGGCTCGCCGATCGGCAAGCTCGCCCACACGCTTGTCGGCTTCATGCCGGACCCGATCGCGGAGAAGCTCATGGAGAACGTCGGGATCGACCGCCTCGCCGCGGTGAACTCGGCGGTCGAGATGGTCCGCCGCGGCGGCACCGTGTCGCTCTCGGGCGTCTACGGCGGGACCGCGTCGCCGCTGAACCTGCTGCAGATCTTCGACAAGCAGCTGACCATCAAGGTCGGCCAGGCGAACGTGAAGCGCTGGGTGCCGGAGATCATGCCGCTGCTCACCGGGGAGGACGACCCGCTCGGGGTCGACACCTTCGCCACCCACCACGTGCCGCTGACGGACGCGCCGGACGCCTACAAGACGTTCCAGGACAAGTCCGACAACGCGTTCAAGATCGTCTTCAAGCCCTAGAGGAGGCCGCATGTCCGAGGAACTGAAGGGCAGGACGGTTGCGATCCTCGCGGCCGACGGCGTGGAGCAGGTCGAGCTCGAGCAGCCCCGCGAGGCTGTCGAGGCCGCCGGCGCCACCGTGCACCTGATCTCCCTGCAGGAGGGGGAGATCCAGGCGATGAACGGCGACATCGACAAGGGCGACACCTTCCCGGTGGACCGCGTCGTGTCGGAGGTCAGCGTGGAGGACTACGACGCCGTGCTGCTGCCCGGCGGCACGCTCAACCCCGACAACCTGCGCCAGGACGAGGACGCGGTCGCCTTCGTGCGGGACGCCTTCCAGGCGGGCAAGCCGATCGCCGCGATCTGCCACGGCCCGTGGTTGCTGGTGGAGGCGGACGTCGTCCGGGGCCGGACCCTGACCTCGTTCCCAGCATCCGGACCGACCTGCGCAACGCCGGGGCGACGGTGGTCGACGAGGAGGTCGTCACCGACCAAGGGCTCGTCACGAGCCGCAACCCCGACGACCTGGACGCGTTCTGCGCGAAGGTCGTGGAGGAGTTCGCCGAAGGACCGCACGAGCGGTCGGCGGCGTAGGACGGGCGAGCG
>JAOPZU010000053.1 GCA_025963955.1 Solirubrobacterales bacterium | reverse complement strand
ACCTGGGCCTCCATCGCCTCCACGTGCCGGTCCTGGAGCCGCTCCCAGTCGAGGTGGACCGGGCCGTGGGTGTAGGCCCACGCGGTGTGCTTCCCGGCGGGGGCCCGTCCTGGATCGGCGACGCTCTGCTGGCCGAGGAGCAGGACGGGCCGCTCGGGCAGCCCGACGGCACCCCGGCGCACGCCGTCCAGCAGCTCCTGCTCCGTCCCGGCGACGTGGACCGTCCCCGCGCCGGCGACGTCAGGGTTCAGCCACGGGATCGGCCCGTCCAGCGCCCAGTCGACCTTCAGCGTGGCGGGGCCGGCGCGGTAGAACGAGAGCGCCCTGCGGTACCACGCGGCCAGCGCGTCACCCGTCATGCGGACCAGGGCGGCGGGCAGCACGTCGGCCACGACGATCGGGGCGTGGAAGACGTCGCCGCCGGCGACCCCGACGCCGCTCACGCGGCCGTGCGCGCAGAGGACCCGGTCCACGGGCGAGTGCGTCCGGATCTGGCCGCCGAGCGACTCGAGGTACCCGACGAGGGCATCCGTCAGCGCCTGGGCGCCACCGCGCGGGCTCGGCCACCCGACCCCGTGCCCGAGGAGGTTCAGGTAGAAGGCGGCGATGCCGGACCCGGGACGTCCGGGCGGCGTGTCCCCGTGCATCGCGGCGCCGTACAGCCACGCGCGGTTGCCGTCCCCCTCGAACAGCCGGCGGCCGAGGCCGACCGCCGACCCGCCGAGCATCCGCAGGAACTCGGCCAGTCGTGCCGGGCCGGCGTCGCGGAGCAGGTGCAGCGGCCCGGTGACGGGCGGAAAGCCCGACAGCATCGTCTCGCGGACCGCCGGGAACGCGTCCAGGAACGGCGTGGCGTAGGCGGCCCAGCGGGCGCCGTCGCCGAGGTTCTGCGCGTCCAGGCTGCGGGCCGTGGTGGCCAGGTCGCGGGAGAGGACGACGGCCTCGGCGTTCGGCAGCGGGTGCGCGGAGCACGCGGCCGGGTGGACCCACTCGAGGCCGTGCGGGCCCAGGGGCATCCGCGCGAAGACCGGCGACGCCGCCGCGGCCGGATACACCGAGGAGAAGGTGTCGTGGCGGAAGCCGGGCAGCGTCAGCTCCTCCGTGCGCACGGCGCCGCCGGCACGCGCAGCCGCCTCCAGGACGAGGACGGACCGGCCCGCCTCCGCCAGCCGGATCGCGGCGGCGAGCCCGTTGGGCCCGCTGCCGATGACGATCGCGTCGGTGCCTGCGTTTAAAGCGCGAGCGCCAGCTGGTGCAGCATGCTCTGGGCGACGACGCCGCCCTCGCCCCAGAAGGCGTGCTGCGCGTCCTGCCCGGCGACGCGGTAGGCCTGGGCGAGCGGCCACGGCATCGGGTCCCACGTCCCGGCGGCGCAGACGAAGGCCCGGCCTTCGTGGGTGTAGAGGAACAGGCGGTTGTGGCCCGCGCCCATGAAGTGTCCCTGGTGGGTGGTCAGGTCGAAGCCGACGAGCGGGGTGGCGCCCTCGGGCAGCGCGCGCGGCTGGTCGCTGCCGGCGCCGGCCAGGCCGGCCTCCAGCGCTGCGAACCAGGCGGTGACCGCGTCCGGGTCGGCCGGGGTGACGAGCGCGGTGACGGTGACGTAGCCGCGGGTGAAGACGGGCCAGCCGGCGTCGGTGCCGGCGGCGACCTCGATCTCGAACGTCTGCCCGTCCAGCCCCCCGGGGCGCAGCGGCGTGAAGCGGCCGATCTCGCTCGCGTAGTCCGGCCACGTCTCCGGCGCGGTCAGGGCCGCGACGACGGCGTCCGCGGACGGCATGGCCACCGGCGGGTACGTGCGCCAGACGAGCTCCGCGGCAGGCGCCTGCTCCGGGGTGAGCTCGCCGAGCCGGGCCAGGTGCAGCCGGCAGCTCGGGTCGTAGGCCGCCCGCGCCGCGACCGTCTCGAACGCGATGCCCCAGGCGCGGCGGGCCGGGTCCGCGTAGGCGTCCGCGAACCACGGCCCGATCAGCCGCTCGGCGCCGGCGAGCAGCTGCGCGCGGTCGAGCGTCCCGCGCCCGGATCCGTCGGCGGACAGGCGGTCCTTCCCGAACGCGCGGTGGAAGGCCGGCAGGTCGGTGACGTGCAGCCGGTGCTGGTGCGCCTTCCCGTACCAGTAGGTGGTGAGGACGCAGAAGCCGAGGCGCAGGTCGTCGACGTCGCGCTCGTCCGCGGGGCGGCGGTAGTAGGCGGCGTTCAGGAAGTCCGTCACCCACGGCCCGGCGTCGCGGCCGGCGATCGAGGAGCCGGTCATGCGGGCGAAGCGCAGCAGGCCCGTTCTCGCGGCGGTGGCGGCTGGCTGCTCGTCGTCGACGTGCTCGAGCAGGTCGGTGCGGGAGGTCAGGGAGGTCATGACGGCAGTTGTCCCACGCGGCTTCGCCGGCCGCCACCGCAGCATGCCGCACGGACGATGCGGAGAACTACGGGCGACGGGCGTCCGGACGCGCGCGCACCTGCGTGCCCGCCGTCCCGGCGACGAGCGCGGGAAGGTCCGCGAGCCGGCCGATCGCCGCGCGGCCGCCCGTGGCGTCCACGAAGCGGCACACCGCCTCGACCTTCGGACCCATCGAGCCGGGGGCGAAGGCCTGCCGGCGCAGCTGCTCCGGGCTCGTGTCGCCGATGGCCCGC
>JAOPZU010000036.1 GCA_025963955.1 Solirubrobacterales bacterium | reverse complement strand
TCGGCCAGTGGCGTCATCGGGCTAGACCGCGCACTCGCCCTCGCCGCGCGCGACGACGAACGGGACGTCCTTGGTCCAGTCGATGAACTCGTTCATGGTCTCCAGGCCGAACTGGGCCGGGATCGCCAGCGGGCGGGCGGCGTCCTCGAACGCCTTGGGCCCGACGCGCAGGGCGAAGTCGTTGAACGCCTCGCCTTCCTCGCGGTCGGCCTCGTAGAGCTTGATCCACGCCTCGACGATGTCCGGGACGCGCTTGGCGGGCATGCGGACCTTCAGGCGCGTGCCGTACTTCACGACGCCGTTCTCGTAGACGCCGCCGATATGCGCGACGTACGCGGGGATCGTGTGGGCGCCGACCTTGATCGACGCGCCGTAGAACCCGATGTTCGCGATGTGGTGCTGGGAGCAGCCGTTCGGGCAGCCGGACATCTTGATCTTGATGTCGCGGGTGAGCTTGTCGGTCAGCTCCATCGACTCGACCCGCTCCTTGACCGCGCGGTTCAGGCCCATCGAGCTGGTGATGCCCATCTTGCAGCTGTCGGTGCCGGGGCACGAGACGACGTCGGTGATCGTGCGCGGGCCGACCTCGGCCAGGCCGAGGCCCTGCAGCGCGCGCCACACGTCGTAGACCGACTCGTCGCGCACCCAGCGCAGCACGAGGTTCTGCTGGATCGTCGTCCGGGCGAAGCCGCCGGAGTACGTGCGCATGATCTCGGCCAGGCCACGGAACTGCTCCGGGGTCAGGTCGCCGCGCTCCACCTTGATCTCGACCGCGCTGAAGCCGTCCTGGACCTGCTTCTGGACGTTGTCGGCCACGAAGGCCTCGAAGCCGGCAGCGTCGCCGTTGGCCGAGGCGAAGCTCGCCGGGACGGGCGGCGCCAGGCTCTCCTCGTCGACCTCGAAGAGCTTCTGGTCGATCGAGAAGTCACGCTCGGCGACCCAGTCGCCCTCGAGCTCCTTGACGACCATCTCGCGCACCGCGTCGATGCCGTCGCGGTCGACGAGCACCTTGATCCGGGCCCGAGCGCGGTTGACGCGGAGCCAGTCCTGCCCGTCGAAGATGCGGAAGAGCGCTTCGGCGATCTTCAGGTACTCGCCGTCGTCGGCGCGAGCGAAGTCCCACAGGGTCGGGGCGACGCGGGGCATGATCGACGTGCCGCCGCCGACGCGAATCTCGAAGCCCTTGACGCCGTCCTGGATCTTCGAGATGAAGGCGATGTCGTGGATGCCGGTGATCGCGCGGTCCTCGGTGGGGACGCCGTCGAACGCGGTCTTGATCTTGCGCGGCATCAGCTGCGTGGTGGGGTGGCGCACGAAGTAGCGGACGTAGGCGCCGATGTACGGCGTCGGGTCGAAGACCTCGCCCTCGCAGATGCCGGCCCACGGATCGGCGGTCACGTTGCGCACGGTGTTGCCGCAGCCCTCGCGGCTGGACAGCTTGACGTCGGCGATCGTCCGGATGAGCTTCGCCATCTTCGCGAGCGGGATGTGGTGGATCTGGATGCACTGCCGCGTGGTGATGTGCCCCTTGTTCAGCGGGGCGTGCTCCTCCACGACGTCGGCGAAGGCCTCCATCTGCTCCGGGGTCACGCCGCCGAAGGGCAGCTTGATGCGGACCATGTTCACGCCCGGCTGGCGCTGCCCGTAGACGCCCTGCTTCAGGCGGAAGCCGATGAACTCGTTCTCCGGGTAGTCGCCGGCGAGGAAGCGCGAGGACTCCGTGTCGAAGTCGTCGAACTCGCGCTCGATGATCGGGATGACGTGGCCCGGGACGTTCTCGTAGATCTCGGGGTCGCTCAGGGAGCCGCGGCCAGAAACACTCATGGGCGGAGAATAGCGCGAATCCTGACTTGGATTAGGTCCTTTTCCGCACCGGAATGGTGGAGAAGGACGTTCGTCCAGGGTGGCGTCACGCCGCGCCGAGCCGGGTAAGCCCCTGTCCAGGAAGGATTCGTCCACGTCGCCAGGAGGAGAGCCGTCATGCGCAGGGTCGTCGAGGAAACACGTACCGACATGCAGCCTGCGGTCGCCGCCCGGCGCCGCGACCGCTTCGGCCGCCGGGAGGCCGTCGTGGTGGACGACCGCCCGGGGGCGGGTGCCGCGGTCGCCGCCGGGGCGGGCAACGGGCTGCTGATGCTCGCCCGCGTCATCCGCTTCGTCGCCGGCGTGCTGGCGACGATCATCATCGCCGCGATCCTGTTCCGCGTCTTCGACGCCAACCAGGGCAACGGCATCGTGAACTGGTTCACGGACACCGCCAGGTCGCTCGCCGGGCCCTTCGACGGCATGTTCACGATCAAGAACCCGAAGACCGAGATCGCGGTGAACTGGGGCATCGCCGCCGCGGTCTACCTCATCGTCGGGGGCTTCATCGCGGGCCTGATCGCCCGCGCCGGGCTCGGCGCCGCCGAGCGCGGCGTGCGGTAGTCCCCCGGAGGTCAGGCGGGGCGCGCGAGCGCGTCCCGCCGGGCCTGCAGCTCCGCCCGCTGGGCCGCGTTCTCGGCGTGGGTGATCGCCTCGGCGTACGCGGCCCGGGCACCGTCGCGATC
>JAOPZU010000030.1 GCA_025963955.1 Solirubrobacterales bacterium | reverse complement strand
CTTCAACCGCGGGGCGCTGCGTTTGTTAACAAACGCCTCCGGTCTCGGAGCGGATAAACGACCGGCGGCAGAGCGGCCGAAGGCGCGCGTTCGGGCAGCGGCAGACAGGGAGCATGCGCCTTAAACGACTGCTCGTTCCTCGGGTGCGCACCATCCAGCCCCGTGGTGCCGCGGGTGGGGCTAAAACGAGATGAAGTCATTGGTGCCCAAGCGCCCGGCGGAGGAGTGCTGTCTAGAAGAACGCCTCGTTCCTCGGCTTGCCCGCCTAGCGATCTCCGAGTCGCTCGCATGCAACTCCCCGAGACTCAACGCTCTCTCATCGAGAATTCGCCCGACACGGCGCAACCGATCGAACGCCCGCCACCAACGGATCCCTCGACCAGCTTCGAGCACCCTTCAACATCGCCAGCACAGCGGCACGACGGCATCCCGCTGGGCCTCGTTCGTCTACCGCCAAAGCAGCGGAGATGCACAGCCAAAGCAAGAACAGACCAGATGCACGAGGTGCCGGATACAGCGGGACACAGCGCAAGCCACGCCGCGCGTTCCTTTGGTGCATCCGCGCGGGCGGCGGCGGGGTGCGCAAACTGCGTGGTTGCTGACGTCTACGGTGCATGGACCTTTCGGGACGTCGCTGTTCGGTGCCGGGCGGTGGGCGGCGGTGATGACGGTGAAGTCGATCGCCGCTCAGGGCGCCGACGGGTACGCCGAGTACCTGGACGGGAAAACCGTCGCGCCAGAGCGCGGGGACTACTACCTGGGCCGCGACGGGGAGCCGGTGGAGTCGCCGGGCCGGTGGCTCAGCCGGCCCGAGACGCTTCGCGCGATCGGGATCGATCCGGCGGCTCGGGTGGGGCGCGAGGAGCTCGTTGCGCTGATGCAGGGCCGCCGGCCCGGCACCGATGAGCACCTGCGACCCGCGGGCCCGACGGGCACGCGCAACGCGGGGGTGGACGTGACGTTGTCGGCGCCGAAGTCCGTCAGCGTGGCGTGGGCGCTGGCTGGGCCTGAGCAGCGGGCTGAGCTTGAGGCGATTCATCAACGGGCGGTCGAGCGGACGTTCGCGTTTCTTCGTGCGTCGGTGCCGCTGACGACCGAGCGGGTCGATGACCGCAACGCCCCGGCGCTGGCGCGGGATCTGCACGCGGCGGAGTTTCGGCACTCGACCGCGCGCGGGCTGAAGGGGCGGGTGCCGGATCCGCAGCTGCATTCCCATCTGGTGGTGATGAGCGTGGTCAAGCAGGACGGCCGGGTCGCGGCGGTGCGGGACCGGGCGATGTACCGCGCCGCGAGGGAAGGTGGGGCCTACTACCGCGCCGCCCTGGCCCAGGGTCTGTCGGAGGCCGGCTACGCGGTCGAGTCGGGGACGGGGAAGCACGGCCGCTACTTCGAGCTCGCGCACGCGCGCCCCGGGGTACTTCGGGCGTTCAGCGGCCGCTCCCGCGAGATCGAGCACGCCGCCCGCCAGTTCGAGGCCCGAGAAGGCCGGCGGCCGGGTGAGAGCGAGCTGCAGCTCATCAAGATCACGAGCCGCCAGGCGAAGGCGCCGCAGACCACCCGCGAACTGACTCACGCGTGGAAGCAGACCGCGCGCGAGCACGACCAGCAACCGATCCGCCCCCGGGCCAAGGTTCGGGAGTTTCAGGACATCGACCCGGACTGGGGCAGACGGGTCGAGCAGGCGCTCACCCATGAGCGCGCGACGTTCCCCGGTCGCGAATTGCGCGCGAGCGCGCTGGAGCAGGCCGCCGGCACCCTGGACCCCGACACCGCCCTGCGCCACGTCGATCAGCTCCAGGATGCCGGCCGGCTGATCCCTCTGGAGAACGGGCGCTTCACCACCCACGGCCTGCGGGAGCTCGAGCGCTCGATCGTCGACCACGCCGCCGACATGGCCCGCGCCGACCGCTCTCGCCCCGTGGTCAGCGAGCGGCTCCTCGAGGCGGCGATCGACCAGGCCAGCGAACGGATCGGCGCCCCGCTCTCACCCGAACAAGACCGGGCGCTGCGCGCGTTGACCGGTCCCGAGCGGATCGCCGCTCTGGAAGGGCAGGCCGGCACCGGCAAGGGCGTGGTGATCGACGCCGCCGCTCGGGTTGAGCGCATGAGCGGCCGCACCGTCGTCGGGGTCGCGCTGGCCGGCGCCACCGCTCAGCGCCTCGGGCAGGACTCTCCCGCCCTGGCCGGCCGCACGACCACGATCGCTTCGCTGCTGGCTCAGCACGAGCGGACCGGTGACCGCGTCGACGGGCAGACCACGCTGATCGTCGACGAGGCCGGCATGGTCGACACCCGCACCCTCGCCCGCCTCGTGCAGGTCGCGCACGAGAGCGGCGCGAAGCTCATCGCCGTCGGAGATGGCAGGCAGCTGCCGGCGATCGGCCCCGGCGGCATGTTCGACCGCCTCACTGACCGCGCCCCTCGGGCCAGCCTCGAGCACGTCCGCCGCACCCAGGACCCCGACGAGCGCCGGGCGTGGCGGGCGCTTCGTGAGGGCAAGCCCGAGCGGGCGCTCGCGCACTATCTCGCCCGCGGACAGCTGCACCTGGAGCCCAGCCGCGATCACGCCCTGGAAGCCGCCGCCAGCCGCTACCTGAAGCTCACCAAGAACCAAAACCCCGCGCGCGTCGCGCTCATGAGCGACGGGTCCACCACCGAGATCGACCGACTCAACGCCCGCGTCCAGCACCTCCGCGCCCAGCGCGGCGAGCTCACCGGCCCCACCGTCCCGCTCACCGCTGGCGACGCCGATGGCCCGCACTACGGGCTGCGCACCGGCGACCTGGTCACGTGGCGGCAGATCCAGCCCGTCCCCGGGGACGCCCGGATCGAGAACGGCTCACGGGGCACCATCACCCACGCCGACCCCAACAGGAACGTGGTCGAGGTCCAGCTCGTCGGCTCCGACCGCCACGTCACCGTCACCGGACCCGAAGAACTCGACGGTCTGCGGCTCGGCTACGCGCAGCACGTCGTCCGCCAACAGGGCGCGACCGTCGATCACGCGATCGCCGTCACCGGCGGCTGGCAGACCAGCCGCGAGTCGGCCTACGTCCAAGCCTCCCGCGCCCGCCACGGCATCGACTGGCACATCGCCCGCGACGAGCTCGGCGACGAGGGCACGAACATCGACCGCGTCCAGCGCCTCGCCGAGCGCATGACCAATAGCCAGCGCAAGACCCCCAGCCTCGACCACGCCGTCGCGACCGACCGCGTGGTCGACCTCGCGGCCGGAGCCGAGCACCTCACCCGCGAGCTGCCCGCGATCCGCATCACCCCGCCCGCCCCCGACCTGTCCCCCGACCTCGCGCCTGAGCTATGAGCCACCGCATCCAGATCATCGTCCCCGACCACGTCTACCAAGCCCTCTCCGCGAACGCGGCCGCCAGCCACAGCAGGCCCTCCACCGTCGCGGCGAGAATCGTCTGCGCCGCCGCCGACATCACCCCACAGCCCCTCCCCGCCAAACCACTCAGCCGTGAGCAGCCCGACGCGTTTGTTAACAAACGCCCGGTCGAAGAGTCGCCCACCACCGGCCACGTCGGGGCACCACCACCACGCCTCGAGGACACCGAGGGCGTGCCCGGCCCCGCCGCGTGGCTGGACCACGAGCGCAGCTCCGAGTGGCGCGGGGAGATGTGGAACGCCGTCGAACGACTCTGCGACGGCTACCCCGAGATCGTCGAGCTCGCCGCCCACGGGTCCTGGGACGAGGAGCGCTTCACGCGCGACGCAGTACTTGCCCTCGCTCTCTGGCGCCAGCAGATCGACGAGCACGGAGGCCAGGACCCCCGCCTGGAACTGCAATGGCTCACCGCCCTGGTCGACTTCACCCGCGTGCATCAGCACCGCCGGCGGGAGCTTCGCAACCGCACCGCGCGACCGGCACGACCGAAGGGCTGGTAGCGACATGGCACTCTCGACGACCGGCAACGACACGTCCGATCCGCTCCTCTGCCCCGAGGAGGTGGCGCAGCGGTGCGGTCTCTCACGCCGCGCCGTGTACGACGCCATCCGCCGCGGAGAGCTGCCGGCCATGCGGCTGTGCAGCCGCCTGCGCATCCGCAGACAGGACTTCGAGGCGTGGCTCGCCGGAGCCCGCGTCGCGCCAGAGGATCCAGACGAGGTCGTGTCGGAGCTGCGCCGATCGTCGCCGCTCCCGTCGACTCGCGGTAGCTTCAGGGCACTGATGCTGGAGGACGACGAGAAGAGGTCGGCGTGAGCGTCGAGCGCATCGAACGGGAGGGCGGCATCGTGTGGCGGGTGCGCTGGCGCGACGACCAAGGCCGCAACCGCTCCAAGGTCCTCGGGCGCAAGCGCGACGCCGAGGCCTTCGACGCGGAGGTCCGCCGGCTGAAGCGCACGCGCGAGCTCGGCCACCTCGACGCGGGCAAGCAGACCCTGAGCGCACTCGGCGAGGACTGGTGGCGCCTGTACGCCGCCGGGAACCTCGCCCGCGCGACGCAGGAGAGCTACGCCTCCGCTTGGGACACGCACGTGCTGCCGTGCATCGGCGGTATGGAGCTGCGCCACCTCGACACGGCCGCCGTCCTGCAGTTCCGCGCCGACCTGGAGGAAGCGGGGGTCGGCCCCTACGCCGTGCGCAAGTCACTGGCCGTCCTGCACGTCGTCCTCGCCCGCGCGGTCGAGTGGGGCCGGATCCCGAACAACCCCGCGACCAGCGTCCGCAAGCCGACGGTGAAGCGGAAACGGGCCGTCGTGCCGTTGACGCCGGCCGACGTTGAGGCGATTCGCGCGCGCCTGCTCGAGCAAGGCCGCCTTCGGGATGCGACCGTCATCTCCGTTCTGGCCTACGCCGGCCTCAGGCCAGGTGAGGCCCTCGCGCTGACCTGGCGCCACGTGGGACGCCGCTCGCTCCTGGTCGATGGCGCCATCGCCTACGGCGAGGTCACCGGAACGAAGACCGGCCGTGCGCGCTCGGTCACCCTGCTCGCCCCGCTCGCTGAAGACCTCGCGCTCTGGCGTCAGTCCGCTGAGCACACCGGCGCGGAGGACCTCGTGTTTCCTGGCGTCGGCAAGCTGCCGTGGTCACGGGAGGCGTACAAGTCGTGGGCGCGCCGGGCCTACGCCGACACCGCGGAAGCCGTCGGCCTGTCGAGCCGGCGGCCGTACGACCTGCGTCACAGCTTCATCTCACTGCTCATCCAAGAGGGCCGCAGCGTGGTCGAGGTGGCGATGCAGGCCGGTCACGCGCCGACGATGACGCTGAGCACCTACGCCCACGTTTTTGCCGAGATGGGGCCGGAGGACCGAGTGTCCCCCGAGGAGGAAATCCGCCGAGTCCGTGCGCGGATGTACCCGTTTTGTACCTCGCCGGGGATCTGCCAGGACTCAGAACCTACGAAATCCCTGCAAATCCTGGAAGCCCTCCATCGGATTCGAACCGATGACCCCTTCCTTACCATGGAAGTGCTCTACCACTGAGCTAGGAGGGCGCTTCGGCGAATCCTAGCGACTGCCGCGCGCGGCGGCAGGCCGGGGGTTCAGGCGGCGATCCGAGGCAGCTCGATCGCGGGGCACTTGTCCATGACGGCGCGGAGCCCGGCGGCGTGGGCCCGCGCGACCGCCGCGCCGTCGATCACGCCGAGCTGCAGCCAGACGCCGCGAGCGCCGATGCCGATCGCCTCGTCGACGACCGCGCCGGCGTGCTCGGAGCGGCGGAAGACGTCCACGACCTCGACGCCCTCCGACGCGGGGATGGCACTGAGGCTCGGGTAGCACTGCTCGCCCAGGATCGAGCCCTCGACGGCCGGGTTGACCGGGATGATCCGGAAGCCCCGCGCCTGCAGGAAGGCGGCGACGCGGTGGGAGTCGCGGGCGGGCTCCGGGGAACAGCCGACCACCGCCCACGTCTTCGTGTCGGTGAGGAGCTCGCGGATGACCTCGGGCGTGGAGTCGTGGCGCATACGGGACAGTCTGCCCACCCGGCCCGCCCCTCACTCCGTCCGCAGACCCTCGGCCCGCATCAGCCGCCACGGCACCCGCATGCTGAGCACGATCACCCGAGCTAGAGTCGGA
>JAOPZU010000621.1 GCA_025963955.1 Solirubrobacterales bacterium | reverse complement strand
CCGGGCGATGACGTCGTCCGGCTGAGCCGTTCGGGTCAAGGGTCGGCGAGACCCGGCCGATGACGGGGGAGTGGTCCCCCTCGTGATCGGTGGAACGGCGTGAAGCAGCTCGGCGACATCCTGCTCGAGGGCGGGCACCTCACCCGCAACCAGCTCGAGTCGGCCGTCGCCGAGCAGAAGCGGCTCGGCCGCTCGCTCGGTCGCGTCCTCGTCGACATGAAGCTGCTCAGCGAGGGGCAGCTCGTCGCGGCGCTGGCGACGCAGATCGGGATGAAGTTCGTCGACCTGTCGGACTACCCGGTCGACGGCAGCGCCGTGATGCGGGTGCCCGACCCGGTCTGCCGGCGCCACACCGCGCTGCCGATCGGGTACGAGGACGGCAAGCTCGTCGTCGCGATGGCCGACCCGGCGAACGTGTTCGCCGTCGACGACATGCGCTCGGTCAGCGGCATGGACATCAAGCCGGTCGTGGCGACCAAGCCCGACCTGCTCGCCGCCATCAACCGGTACCACCGCGGTGATGCCGAGCTCGACGACCTCACGTCGGCCATCGGGGTGAACGACGAGGCCGACGACCTCTCCAACGTCAAGGAGATCGTCGAGGACGCGCCGATCGTCAAGTTCGTCAACCTGCTCATCACCCAGGCGATCCAGGACCGCGCCTCGGACATCCACATCGAGCCGGCGGAGAAGGACCTGAGGGTCCGGTTCCGCATCGACGGCGTGCTCCACGAGGTGATGCGGTCTCCGAAGACGATCACCTCCGGCGTCACGTCTCGCCTGAAGATCATGGCTGACATCAACATCGCCGAGCGGCGGATCCCGCAGGACGGCCGGCTCTCGGTCACGACGAACGGCAAGAAGATCGACCTGCGCGTGGCGACGCTTCCGACCGTCTGGGGCGAGAAGATCGTCATGCGGATCCTGGACAACTCGACGGCGTCGCTGAACCTGTCCGACCTGGGGTTCGGCGACGAGAACTACGAGGTCTACTCGAAGTCGTTCGTGAAGCCCTACGGGATGATCCTGGTGACCGGTCCGACCGGTTCGGGCAAGTCGACGACGCTCTACGCGACGCTCAACATCGTCAGCAAGCCCGAGGTCAACGTCATCACCGTCGAGGACCCGGTCGAGTACCGCCTGCCGGGCATCAACCAGGTGCAGACCAACGCCAAGGCAGGCCTCACCTTCGCGGCCGCCCTGCGCTCGATCCTGCGCTCCGACCCGGACATCGTGCTGCTCGGTGAGATCCGCGACCAGGAGACGGCGCACATCGCCATCGAGGCCGCCCTCACCGGTCACCTCGTGTTGTCGACCCTGCACACCAACGACGCGCCGTCCGCCGTCGTCCGCCTCACCGAGATGGGCATCGAGCCGTTCCTCGTCGGGTCGGCGCTGGACTGCGTGCTGGCCCAGCGCCTCGCGCGACGCCTGTGCCCGAAGTGCAAGGAGGCGTACGTCCCGACGCGGCAGTTCCTCGAGGACAGCCGCTTCCCCTGGAACCCCGACGAGGAGCTGCCGACGCTGTACCGGCCGATCGGCTGCAGCGCGTGCTCCAAGACCGGCTACAAGGGACGCCTCGCGCTCCACGAGGTCATGGCGGTCTCGGAGGAGATCGAGAAGCTCGCCGTCGAGCACGCGTCGTCGCTGGTCATCGCCAAGGTCGCCCGCGAGCAGGGGATGATCACCCTCCGCGACGACGGCCTGACCAAGGTCAAGGCCGGCCACACGTCGATCGAGGAGATCCTGCGCGTCGTGGTGTAGCCGGGTGCCTGGCGCTGCTGCCTCAAGGGGCTGCGCCGACTGGCCGATGCCACTCGGGACAGGCCCACGCCCGGGCCACCCACCTCGACGAGGGACGGCACGTGGACCAGCACACCTCCACCAGCTCTGGCGCAGCTCCGGCCGGGATCGAGGGCTTCTTCGCCTTCACGCCCGCCAGCACCCCGGCTCCCTCGGCCGAGGTGTCGGCGCCGCAGTGGCAGCCCGCCCCGCCCCTGCAGGACGAGCCGCCGACGATGCAGTTCACGTCGGCGCCCTCGTTCGTCCCCGCGCCGGTCGCCGCCCCGCTGCCGCCCTGGGAGACCGGGCCGACGACGGCGTTCGTCGAGCCCGTCCCGGCAGCACCGGTCGTGGCGGCACCGGTCGTGACTGCGCCTGTCGTGGCGCCACCGGTCGTGACCGCGCCCGCGGCGGCACCGGTCGAAGCCCTCATCACTGCCCCTGCCCCGGCCGTCGCTCCTGCGGTCAGCGTCCAGGCAGCTCCCGCGGCGTTCGCGGCTCCGACGCCCGTGGCTGCCGAGGCGCTCACTCTCCCGCCACCGGCGTACGCACCTGTCTCCGCGCCTGCTGCGCCCGCGGCTCCGTCCGCACCTGCACCCGCCGTTCTCGCGCCGGCCATCGTCGCGCCCGCCGCACCCGCCCCGGCCGCGCCCGTCCTCGCCGAGGTCGCTGCCGCCGCGCCGCCTCTCGTCCCCGCTCAGGCGCCCACGCCCGCCCCGGCTCCTGGCCTCGTGCCCGAGCAGACCCGCCCGGCGACGTCGGCCGCTCCCGTGGAGGTCACGACGCGCGTCGGCGCCGAGGACAACAGCGAGGACAGCGGCTTCCTGTCCGACCTCCTGATCGAGCTGCTCGACAGCGGCGGCTCGGACCTGCACCTGACCGTCGGCGCGCGCCCGGCCGTCCGCGGCCACGGCAGCCTCCGCCAGCTCGAGGACTTCCCGGTCCTCACGCCGCAGATGGTCCAGCGGACGCTCTACGCGATCCTGTCGCAGAAGCAGCGCGAGAAGTTCGAGGAGGTCAAGGAGCTCGACTTCGCCTACAGCCTCCCGGGCCGCGCGCGCTTCCGCGTGAACGTCTACCAGCAGAAGGACAGCCTCGGCGCCGCCTTCCGCGTCATCCCGTACGAGATCAAGAAGCTCGAGGACCTCGGCGTGCCCGCGCAGATCGGCGCCTTCGCGATGCTGCCCCGTGGCTTCGTCCTGGTCACGGGCCCCACGGGTTCGGGCAAGTCGACGACG
>JAOPZU010000592.1 GCA_025963955.1 Solirubrobacterales bacterium | reverse complement strand
TGCCGGGGACTCGGTACGCCTTCTGCTTGGTCGGGGAGCCGACGGTCGCCACGCTGTCGCCGTTGGCGACACCGTCGACCTTGGTGCTGAAGGTGCCGCCGCCGCCCTGGATGTAGATGACGTCAATCGCGGTGCAGGCGATGGTGGACAGGACGACCTTGGCCGCTGCCGCGTTGACGAAGTAGCTGCCGATCCCGAAGCCGTAGGCGCTGCTGGCCGTCCCACCGCTGGTTGTGATGTAGGGCGACAGGCTCCAGGTGGTGGACGCCACCCGGATCGGGATGTACCCGTAGCCGCCGGTCACCCCGGCGACGGGGAAGCGGGTACGCATGATGTCGCGGAAGCGGTCGTTGCCCCGTTTGGCCATCGCCGTCGCGCCTTCACCCTCGATGAGGGAGTGGCCCATCAGCACGACGTCGACTGCGGTGGACTCGCGGCGGGCGAGCTGCGAACGGAACTGGCACAGCACCCGGGTGTTCTGTCCCGGCCCCTTCGCGTCGAGCCCAGACAGGGCCGCCCTTTCGGGCGGGACCACAAGCGACCCAGCCTGAAGCAGGGATCGGCGGCTCACGCTGAGACCGCCCCAGAGAGGACCACGTCGATCGCGTTCGCGGTGCCAGCGGTGACGGCGATCTTGTCGCCGTCACCGAGCATGTGCCCGCCCAGGTAGTCCCCGAGCGGCAGGGTGTCGTTCGCGCCCAGGCTGTAGCTGTTGATGACCCGGTGGGTGCCGTCGCCGACCGTGCCGCCCGACTGGATGAGGGACAGGGTGACGGTGACGGCCGAGCCGGTGATGTTGCACAGGGAGCCCTGCGCGAGCTTCACGGCCTGCCCGGTCGGGACCGTGTAGACCACGGTCTCTGTGGTGGCGGTGAGCTGCTGCGAGACGAGCAGCTTCTGCACCATCGAGGCGATGGTCACGAGGTTGGGAGCAGCCATGATGTCAGCGTCCAAAGATGAGTGCCATGGCGATTGCTCGCCCGGTTGCCTGCTGTTGGGTAGCGAATCCGGCGTCCGTCACTGCTGCGACAGAGGCCGCCCTTTGTGCCGTTGCGAAGGCGTTGTTGCCCACCGCCACAGCCGCCATCGCAGCCGGCAACTCGATGCCGGTCACGTACGACACGTCCGGGATTTCCGCACCCGACGCATAAAACGCTGCGGCCTGCGACGCCGTCATCTCCGCGTAATCCCGGCGCCGGTACTCGTCGATGATGTCTGGGGCGGTGATGGGCTGCGGCCCGAACGGGGTGTGGAACCAGACAGTGGCCACAGGGGTCCTCACATCGGGGGCGGCTGGACTAGTGCTTGTGCTGGCGGTGTAGGTGCGCGGGCTCGTGGTGGCGCCGGAAGCGAGGTACGCGGCCTGCAGTTGTGAGCCGACGACGACGGACACGCCTGTGCCATCGGGCAGGTACAGGGTCGTGTACTGCACATCTGCCACGGACGGAGCGTGACGACGCGGGTGGCAGCGTCAGGCGGCTAACTGGAGTCCGGACGTCCAGGTGCGCCACACCGGCCAGGCGGCCATGCAGGCATAGCGCAACGAGTCACACCCATGATCATTCTGCTTGAGCGGCTTGTCCTCGCCCTTCTTCTGGGCTTTGCTGTCCCAGCTGTATCCCTGCAATTCGCGCCACAGTTCGGGGCACTTGTCGGTGTCGATGACCAAACGGTTCTGGCCGAGGAGGTTGGACACGGAGCGGATGCCGTCGAGCACCCGGTTGTCGGCGGGCTGGGTGTGCCATCCGTCGTTGCGCATTTGGACGCGCATGGATGCGGCGGAGGGGTCGAGGATCGGCGTGATCCCCTCGTGATCGAGCTTGAGTGTGCCGACCCATGTCTGTAGCTGCTTGGACAGTTCGGCGTCGGTGAGCGCGCGTTGAGCCCGTCCGTCGTGCCGCCACTCCGCAACCGCATGCAACCGGCCGTTCACCCAGTCCGTGGCCAACAGCACGGCGTGGGTGGGGTTGGACGTGCCGTAGTCGATGCCCAGCCAACACTGACCCACCGTCGTCGGCGCGGTCGCCTGGTGGGCGTCGGTGAGCATGTCGTAGATCGCACCCTCAGCAGCGACCCACATGCCGAGGATGAACCGTTTGAACCACAGGCCCACGTACGTGGACCGGATGAACTTGCGGTAGTCCGGGTCCAGGGTGGGGTTGTCGTCGATGACGAACGACAGGCGGCACAGGTCCAGCGGGGCTTTCGGGTCGTCGGGGTTCGGCTCCCCGTTGTTGACGATGTCGTAGCTGCTCGACCAGCCGATGCCGAAGTGCTGCACGTGGGAGCCGGTGGAGGTGAGGTGATCGGCGGCGCGGTCGAGGTATCCGACCTTCAACGGGTGTGCCGGGGAGTCGGGGTTCGTTGTGGCCAGCAGGCGGGAGCCCTTGACGCTGAGTCGGGTGAGGAGCATCTGCCAGAACGATTCGGGCAGGATCGTGGCCTCATCGACGTACGCCCCGGCGAGGGTGACACCACGGATCTTGTCGGAGGCGCGTTCGTCGTTGGCGCCGATGACGAGGATGGTGCGGCCGAACATGGTGATCTCACCGAGGCCACGGTTGTAGGCGACGCGGCGTTTGCCGAGCATGTCTTGCAGTGGGCCGATGACGTTGTTGCGCAGGGTGCGTTCGGTTTTGCCGATGATGGCGAGCCGGCCGGGTGGTGCGGTGCGAACCAGGGCGATCCAGTCCAGCAGCGAGGTGATCGTCTTGGCCGAGCGGACGGCGCCTTCGTAGATGGTGACCTTGCGACTACGCGAGAGGAGGATCGCGGCCCGCTGCTTATCGGTCAGCGCCTGAACGATCACCGCTCGACTTGCCACACGATGCCGCGCCAGCCGCCAGCCCAACGCACGATGAGGCCGTGTGAACAGCACTGCTGAGGTGATGGCGGGTCAGCGATGCGGTGCGTGTAGCTGATGCTCACAGACTGACGGTCGCAGTTCACGCGCAACGGTCGGACAACGGGCATCACAGCCTGAACCGCCGTCCACTCAAATGCCGGACAGCCATCGACCCGAACACCGCCGCACTCCACGTCACATGGCCCGTAGACGTGATCGGTGAAGCGGTGATCGCATCGTGCGCAGAGCTGAACGCCATCAGGTGACGGGTAGCGGTCGCACGACGTCAGGTGACCACCGCCCGGAACACCGCACTGCGGACAAGTCGAGTCCAGGTCGCTCACTGCGTGTTCCCCACGCCCAGCGACCGCAGCCACGAATCCACTGCAGCCATCCCATCACTGTCATCCCGGGTCAGCACATTCACCTTGTCCACGATGATCCCGATGCTGGTGTAGAAGTTGCGGAAATCCCCGGCCGGGGTTGGAATCTCCACAATCTCCACCCCATGCTTCCCCGACAGCGCTACTGTCTGCGGCTCCCACGCACGATCACGCAGCCGGAAAGCATCACCGATCAGCAACTGCGCCAGACGCGCCTGCTCAGCAGCAATGTCAACCTTCCGGGCTTCCACCGCGCGTTTCACCACGGAACGATCCCCGGCCTCGATGCCGTATTGGCCGGCGATGCGTGAGACGGAGGCGAGTCCGATGCTGTGTTTGTCGGCGATGTCGCGGGTTGACATGAGTCCTGCACGGAGGTCTTCCGCTACTGCTTCGCGCACGTCGTCCGGGATGCGTGCCATGGTCAGGTCAGGGTGTCCGGTGGCGTGGCAGCGGTTTCGCGGTGCTGCCAGCAACGGTCTCCCCAGCCCTTGACGGGGCGGTTGCAGTGACCCATCCATCCAAGGTCACTCTTGGAGCGTCGTCGCGTGGACTCAACACCACCGTGCGAGCAGGGAGCGCCACAGCTGGTGGCTTGGTGATCACCAAGCCACCAGCTGTGGCTGTTCGTTGACGATGCCGAGTGGTGTTTTTTCGGGGAGTTGTCCGGTGCGGCGTGCGTGTTCGTAGCGGGCGTGTGCGGCGGTGCAGGTGTGGCAGCGGCAGCCGGGGGTGTTGCGGGTGCCGACGTAGCGGGTGCGGTGGCCGTGGGGTGGCCGGATTTGTGGCCGGGGCAAGGCCCAGGCGGCGGCGATCTGTGCGCGTTCGTGGGGGTCGAGGCCACCCCAGATGCCCTGCGGTTCGCCTTCGCTCAACGCGAGTTCGAGGCAGGGTGTGCGGACTGGGCAGCTTGCGCAGATGGTGCGGGCGGCGTGTTGGAGTCGGGGGTCGTCGGCGTGCCACCAGTCGGGGTTGGCGCCGGGGGTGGTGGAGCAGGCCCGCGGATCGTTCTCCGCGCTCATCGGTCGGCCCGGACGAGCGGCAGCCAGTCGGCGACCTGCTTGTCGGCGCGCTGCGACCCGTCCGTAACACGCCACGGGAAGTAGTCGTAGTCGCGGTTGCGGATCGCCAGATCGCGCCCGTCGGGACTGATTCGCATCGGGGCGTCGGCCATGCCTGATTCTCCCATGTCGGTAGCCGGTTTGTCTACGGTCCGTAGGCAATTGGTCATGCGGGACGGCCCTCGAACGGGGGGATGACGAACGGCCACTTCTGGCCGGCCATGAGCTGGGTGGGCCAGGAGCGTTCGCCGCGGGCACCGCGCCAGTGGACGAGGTCGACGCGGCGGAATTCGACGGCGTCATCGGTTTTGGCGTGGCGCAGGCCGATGCCGAACTCGGGCCAGCGCATCCACAGGCTGGAGCCGGTTGGTCGGACTGGTCGGTCGGTCATGGCGTTGTTGCCGTGCCCGGCGTGGGCTTCGAGGAGGAGCGCGCATTTGCCGTGGGTGCGGATGAGGTCGAGTGCGACGGTGCAGGCGCGTGCGGTGGCTTCGTCGTTGGGGTTGTCGTTCATCAGTTTGTAGATGGGGCCGATGACGAGGATGTCGGGTTGGCAGAGGGTGACGCGTTTCATGAGCCAGGCGACGTTGGCGGGCTCGGCGAGGTTGAGTCCTTCGGGTCGGCGTTCCACGAACAGTCGGTCGGTGAGGTTGTGGTTGGAGGAGGCGACCCGGGCGGATTCGACGATGCCGCGCATGGTTTGCCGCATGATCTGTGCCGGGTTTTCGAGGTCGATGAGGAGCACGGTCTGGGGTGGGACGGGTCGGGCGTTGAAGGGGTCGAGTCCGGCTGCGGCCATGACGGCGATTTGGCGGAGCAGCATCATTTTGCCGAGTCCTTCGGCGCCGGTGAGGATGAGCCGGTCGTCGCGGGCGAGCAAGCCGGGGATGACCCAGTCTTCGGGGTCGTCGTCGCCGTGTAGGAATTCGGTGAGGGTGGGGACGGTGATGTTGCCGGTGATGAGTTCGGCTTCGCTGATGTCGGCGAGTTGGGCTTGCATCTCGGATGTGAGTGCGAGTGGTTCACAGGTGGGGTTGCTAGCTCGCTGTGCGAGCCGCTGACCGAGTTCCACGAGTCCTCGGCGTACTGCTGCCCGCCTGATGTCTTCAGCCAGCAGGGGGGCGCTGAGGGGGATCTCCACGCCGCCGTACAGGTCCATCAGGTAGTTGCCGCCACCGAACTTCCCCAGCGTGCCCTCCGCCATCGCCGCGGACATGAGCACCGTGGGGGACACGGGCTCACCGGCGAGGTGCCGGCGGTACAGCTCGGATGCGATCGCGGCGTGCTGGTTGTGGTGGAAGTCCGACGGCGACAAGGCCGCCCACACCTGCTCGGCCAGGTTCGGGGCCTGCATCAGCGTCCCGAGCACCTGGCGTTCGGCGTGGTGGTTGGCGATCGGCTCGGTCACTTGGCCACCGCCGAGAACGCTGAGACGGGCTGGCGGACCTCATCGGTGTAGGTGGGCCGCTTCGGCTTGTTGATCGTCTCGTTCACCACGGACGGCAGCGTCGATGGGTGGAGGCCCTTCGCCTGCCAGGCGTTGAGCCCGTCGATGATTTCCTGCGGGGTGAACTTGTCGGCGAGCAACGTCTTGACCTGCTTCGCGATCTGGCCCACCACCGCGCTTGGTGGTCGACGGGTGAGGGATTCCAGCCAGAGGCCCATGACCTGCCCGGCGTTGTCGATCTCTGCGACGGCGCGGAGCGGCTTGGTCGGCGTAGTTAGTACTTCGTTAGAAGTACTGGGTCGGGTCGGGTCGGGTCGGGAAGAGCGGGACACCCCATCGGACACCCCGGTGGACTCCCTCGGGGACGGACTGGGGGAGTCCCCGGTGTTGTCCCCGGTCGTGTCCCCGGTGGACAACGTGCCCTGACCTGCGCGTTGTGCCTCACGCTTAGCCCGCCAGTCGGCCTTCTTTTTCGCCTCGGCCTCACGTCGCTGCTCCACCTCGGCGCGAGAAGGATTCCGCGTGAAATAGTCGTGGAAACGGTACGAATCTCCGTCGATTTCCCACAGCTCTGCGGTCACGAGTGCCTTGATCTCGGACGGCTTGCCGAGGGTGCGGGCGATGTCCGCAGGCACCACACCATCGCTCAGCTGCTGTGAACACCAGGCTCCTGCGCGGACCCATAGGCCCATAGCGGCGTTGCCGGCACGCACGGTCTTACGGTGGAACGCCAGGTCGTCATCCACGCGGAACCACGTCACAGGGCGCCCCGCTCTAGCCACGTGGTGAGCGCATCGCGGAGCCGTTCGACCTCGGGCCGGTCCAGTACGACGGTCGCGTCGTTGTCCATGCAGTCGCATTCCCAGTCGTCGCATTCAATGCCGCACACCGAGAGGGCGAGCGAGGTCAGAGACAGCGTGTCCAGCAGTTCGACGGTCGCGCCTTCGGGGTCCATCGCCACGGCGTCCGCGGAGGAGCGGCGACGCCGCCTCACTGGTGTGCTGCCAGGATCTCGGCGATTTCGTCGGGGGTGCAGCCATACTGCTGGGCGCGTTCGGTGAAGTAGTCGAGGACGCCGCGTTGGCGGGCGAGTTCACCGGCGGCGTAGGCGAGGTGGTCGAGCGCCCAACTCTTTCGGGTGACGGCGATGTGCTCGTCTTCCGTGCGTGGGCGCGGTTCAGTTATGCTCATGGCAGCAGTGCTCCGATCGGTTAGAGGGTGGAGTGCTGAGGCCGTCCGCTCCTGCCAGAGCTGGCGGCCTTTTTCTTGCCCTGCCGGTCTAGCTTACCGTGACGGCTTGACTATGGTCGGTAGACAGCGAGGCGCGCAAGGGCCGGGTTCAGGCGGCGTGTCGCGCCCGTTTGTTGGCTTCCCGGTACTCGGTGGCCGCGGTGCGGCACGACGGGTCGATGTCTTCGCCGTTGCGTAGGTGCCGGTTGTAGGCGGACACGGTGCCGCAGCGGGCGAGGTGGGCGCCGGGGGCGGGGAGGCCCCAGTCGAGGCCGGACCAGCCGGGGACTTTGTCGGGGTGGATGATGCCGGCTCGGATGCCTCCGCCGAGGTCTTGGTCGTTGGCGCATTCGCCGCGGACGGGGCATTCGGCGCAGATGGACAGGGCGAGGGTGTAGCGGGCCTGTCGTTGGGCCGCGGTTTCTCCGGCGATCCTCTCGTCCCAGGTGCCCGCTGGGTGTCCTGAGTGGGCGCAGGCGGCGTCAGCCGGGTAGTTCGGCATCGGTGGGTGGCTCCGTTTCGGGCGGGCTGGTGGGCTCGTCTGTGGGTGGCTCGACAGGCGGTGCCGGTGGTGTCGGGGTGGTGTTTACGGCGAGGGTCGCCAACGATTCGGCGATGGACAGCAGGGCGTACACCTGGGCGCGCATCACGTCGTTGCGGGCGGTGATGGCCTGCCCTGGTTCCTTGTCCCCGGCGATGGTGAGCAGTTCGGCGGCGAGGGTGAGCGGGTCGGGCTGCGGGTCGGTCACGTCGCTGATTGTGGCCTGTGTGGGGTCAGTCGCTGCGTGCCCGGCGGGTGGCCCGCGCACCGCTGCTGTCCCGGTGCCGGCCTGGGTCGGTGACGGTACCGAGGGTCGGGACGGGAATGG
>JAOPZU010000520.1 GCA_025963955.1 Solirubrobacterales bacterium | reverse complement strand
CACGGCCCCCGCCGCCGAGGAGGCTCCGGCCTCGGAGCCGGACCCGGCCCCCGCCGCCGAGGAGGCCCCGGCCCCCGCCGCCGAGGAGGCCCCCGCCGCCGAGGAGGCCCCCGCCGCCGTCGAGGAGGTCCCGGTCCTGGAGGACACCTCGGTGCCCGAGGAGGAGCCCGCCCCGGCCGAGGAGCCCACCCCGGCCGAGGAGCCCACCCCGGCCCTGGACCCCGCACCCGAGGACGAGGCACCGGCTTCCTGAGCACGGTCTAGAGTGCGCGGCCATGCCCCGCGCCCTCGCCGCCGCCCTCACCACCTTCCTCGCTGCGGCGGCCGTCCCGGCCGCCGCGCACGCGACGCTCGTCTACGACAAGAACGTCACGACGAACGCCCCTTCGGTGTACGTCGCGAAGGACGACGGGACCGGGGGCAAGCGCGTCGGCCCTGGCCGCAGCCCTGACCTGTCGCCGGACGGCACGACGCTCGCCTACGTCGGCGGCAGCTTCCAGCACCCGACCCTCGCGGTCTCCCCGACGACCACGCCGGCGCCGCGCGTGCTGCTGCGCGACTACGCGACGCAGGGCTACCCGATCGCCTGGGCCCCGGACTCCAAGGCGCTCGTCGCCGTCGTCGGCCCCGAGCTGAAGGCCAAGAAGCTCGTGGTCGTCGACGTCGCGACAGGGGCGCAGAGCGTCGTCGCCGACGGCTTCTTCGGCACCGCGAGCTACGCGCCCGACGGCAGCGCCCTGATCTACGCCAAGGGGACGAAGGACGACTTCAAGTACGACCTGTACCGCTACGACCTGGCCACGAAGCTCACCACGCGCCTGACCGCCGACCACCGCGCGCAGAACCCCGTGTGGGGCCCCAAGACGATCGTCTTCACCCGCCTGGTCGACGGCAGCGTCCGCCGCTACGGCCCCAAGGGCGAGCTCTACACGATCACCCCCGACGGCAGGAACCTCAAGCGCCTCACCAACCAGCCCGTGGCGCAGCTGCTCTTCGGGCTGAGCGCGACCCAGTTCTCAGCGGACGGCACGCGGCTGCTCGGGCAGTTCACCGGCCAGGACACCAGCTACGCGCAGGTCGTGAACACGGCGACCGGCAAGGTCCGGACGCTGGGCAAGGTCGAGGAGACGGGATACACCGGCCTCGCGCTCAGCCACGACGGCCGGACCGTGCTCGCCGCCACCGGCGGCTTCGACCCGTCGAACCGCCACGACATCATCACGGTGCCGTACGCCGGCGGTCCCGCGAAGGTCCTCGTACGAAACGCCTTCATGGCCGACTGGGACCGCTGAGGCAGGCGCTCACCCGGCCGGCGCCGGCCCGTTCCACTGCTTCTTGTGGACCTTCTTGAGGGCCTGGTACTTCGCGAGCGATTCCGCGGAATCGACGTCCCCGAGTGTCGGGTGCCACGGGATCAGGCCCTCGGCGGCCTCGACGCCGAAACGCTTGGCCAGGACCGCCCCGAGCGCCTTGATCTTCATCTCCCCGATGCCGGGGAGGGCGGCGAGGTTCGCGCGCAGCTCGTCGGCGTCGGCCGCGTCGGTCCAGACGCGGGCGGCGTCACCGTCGTAGCGGTCGCGCACGTGGGCGGCGACCGCCTGCACCCGCGCGGCCATGTTCCCCGGGAAGCGGTGGATGGCCGGCTTCTGCCGGAAGGCCGGCTCCAGGTCGGTCCCGGCCAGGACCGCGGGGTCGAGTGACCCGAGGCGCTCGCGCAGGGCCAGCGGCCCGGCGAACGCCTTCTGGACCGTCACCTGCTGGTCGAGCACGAACCCGATCAACAGCGCCATCGGGTCACGGGCGAGAAGCGTGTTGGCCTCGTCGTCCGCGGTGAAGTGCAGGCACTCGGGCGGCACGGCGGCCGCGTCAGCCGTCGTAGCCGGGCTCGCCCGGGAGCAGCACGCGCGCCGTCTCCCCGGTGACCACGATGCGCGGCTGCACGGCGACGACGTCCCGGCCCGCGGCGTAGGACATGAGCTCGTCGGCGCTGGCGAACGGCGCGAGCTGCTCGAGGTGCTTGATCGTCGGGAACACCAGCAGGATCTGCCCGGACGCGTGCGCGTCGAGGGCCGCCTGCGGCGTGAACCAGCCGGAGTCCACGCACTCCTCACCGTCGACGACCACCTGCTGCCCGTCCGGCATGAGCGCCAGGAAGAAGTGCGTGTCGAAGCGGATCTTCACCTCGGCCGGCGTGATCCACTGGGAGAACTTCACGAGCTCCGACCCGGCCGGGTCGGCGAGCGTCACGCCCGCCTCCTCGACGAGCTCCCGGACGGCGGCGCGGCGGTGGGCGCTGTCGCCCTCGCCCTCGTGCGCGTCCACGCCGCCGCCGGGGAAGACCCAGACCCCCGCCATGAAGCGCGCCTTCTCGGTGCGCTTGACGAGCAGGACCTCCAAGGTCTGCGCGCCCCCGCGGAGCAGGAGCACCGACGCGGCCTGCCGCGGGACGGTCTCCGCGCCGTCGACGTTGAGCTCTTCCCCGGGGGCCGGACGATCGATCTCCTGCATCGACCCCACCCTAACCCGCGTGGCGCGGGCCGTGCCTCCGAGCCGCCGTGACACCTCGTCAAGGGGTAGGGTTCCCGGCGATGAGCACCACCGAATACGAGCGCTGGATCTGCGAATCCTGCGGCTTCATCTACGAGGAGTCCGAGGGCGACCCGGACGGGGGAATCCCGGCGGGGACGAAGTTCGCCGACATCCCGGACAGCTGGTTCTGTCCGGTGTGCGGCGCCCGCAAGAAGGACTTCGTCGTATACGAGGACTGAGCGGAAGCTCCCGACGCGCGGCGTGGCCAAGGACAAGGACAAGAAGCGCAAGAAGTCCAAGGCCAAGGGCGACCCCGTGACGCCACGCCCGTTCGCGTCCCGGCCCGCAGCGCCACCGCCGGTCGAGATCCTCACGGCGACCGCGGTGCCGGATCCGCAGCCGCCGCCGGTGGTGGCCGCCCCGGCGTCCCCGCCCGCTCCCGACCACGGGCGCCTCGGCTTCGGCCTGGACCGGGCGGCGAACGCCCTCGGCGGCGCGAGCCTCTGCTACGGCGAGCCCGTCCACGTGGGCGACCGCGTCGTGGTCCCCGTCGCGCGGGTCCGCGGCGGCTACGGGTACGGCTTCGGCCGCGGCCGGTCGACCGACGGCACCGGGGACGGGGACGGCGGGGGCGCGGCCGCCGGCGTGGAGGCGTCGCCGGCCGGCTTCCTCGACATCACCGCGGACGGCGTGCGCTACGAGTCGATCCGCGACCCGCTCACGACGGCCCGGGCCATCAGCACGGCGGCTTCGGCCCTCGCGCTCGCCGCGAGTGCGGTCCTCGGGATGCGTCGGGCCTCCCGCCGGCGCCGTGGGCTCCTCGGCCGCTGATCGCCGCGCATCCGCCTGGTAGGGTAGTTGCGTAAGCAACTACAGGAGGTCGCCACGCATGAGCAGCACCGCACCGTTCCCCAAGGAGTCCGACGCGAAGGGCGCGTTCGTCCGGCAGGACAGCGTGTTCCGCGGGCGGGTCACCGCCGACGGGTCATCGGGCTTTCCGGCCGTCGCGGGCCGCTACCACCTGTACGTCTCGCTGGCCTGTCCGTGGGCCCACCGGGCGGTCATCGTCCGGGCGCTGAAGGGGCTGGAGAACGCGATCGACATCACGGTCGTGGACCCGATCAGGGACGAGCGCGGCTGGCGCTTCCTCCCGGACCAGCCCGACCCCCTGCACGGCTGGACGTACCTCAGCGAGGGGTACCGCAAGAGCGATCCGGACTTCGACGGCCGCGTCACCGTCCCCGTGCTGTGGGACAAGGAGACCCAGGCGATCGTCAACAACGAGTCCTCCGAGATCATCGAGATGCTGAACGCGGAGTTCGACGCGGTCGCCGGCCGTCCCGACCTCGACCTCTACCCCCAGGCGCTTCGCGGGGAGATCGACGCGCTGAACGCGCAGATCTACGACACCGTGAACAACGGGGTCTACCGGTCGGGCTTCGCGGCGACCCAGGAGGCCTATGAGGAGGCGGTCCTGCCGCTGTTCGCCACGCTCGACGAGCTCGAGGAGCGCCTGGCCTCGCGGCGCTTCCTGTTCGGCGCCGAGCAGACGCTCGCGGACTGGCGGCTGTTCACCACGCTCGTCCGCTTCGACCCGGTCTATCACGGCCACTTCAAGTGCAACGTCCGCAAGCTCGCCGAGTACCCGAACCTCTTCGGCTACCTCCGCGACCTCCACCAGACCCCGGGCGTGGCCGACACGGTCGACATGGACCACATCAAGCGGCACTACTACGTGACGCACACCTCGATCAACCCGACGCAGGTCGTGCCGATCGGGCCCGACCAGGACCTCGCCGCGCCCCACGGCCGCGAGTCCCTCTAGGACGACAAACGGCCGCCGGTGCGCGAGCACCGACGGCCGTGAGAGCGGGACGTCTCGAGCCGCTAGGCGAGAAACCCCCGACCGGTTGTCGAGCCCCCTAGGGGCGAGACAACCGGCGACAACCGGCTACATCTTGATGAGCGGCGTCACGGCCTTGAGGACCGCGTTCTTGTCGAGCGACTTGTCGAACGCGTCCGGGGACGGGTTCGCGCCGTTGACGAGGCGGATGGCCGCCGCGTGACGCGCCTCGATCTGCACGATCGAGCCGGCCGCCGCGAGGAGGTCCTTGTTCTTCAGGAGCGGGCCGGCGCCGTTGTAGGCGGAGACCCCGGTGTCCTCGAGCGTCTGCGCGAGCTTCAGGAAGCTCGCCTGATCGGTGATGCCGAACTGGAAGGTCGGCTTTGCCGCGGGGGTGCCGCCGAGCTTCTTGATCGTGCCGACCAGCGCGTTGACGTGCTCCTGCTCGTCCGCCGCGAAGTCCTTGGCGTACTTCTTCGCGTCGCCGGTGAGGTTGAGCCCCATCGCCGTCTTGTAGAAGCGCGTCTCCAGGTACTCGAGCGTCAGCGCGAAGTTCAGGATGTCGATGTCGCCGTTGGCCTGCGCCAGGGCGCTGGAGACGAACGGGCCGACCGCGCCGGCACCGGCGACGGTGCCGACCGTGAGGGCGCTCTTGAGCAGGAAGCTCGAGCGGGTCATCGAGCCGACGTGGATCTGCTCCAGCTCCGGCGCGACGGGGGTGTTCTTGTTACGCATGATTTCTAGATTCCTCTTGTATCGCTCGGGGCCTAGGCCACGATGAAGGGCTTGACAGCGGCGAGGACGTCGGCCATCTTCGCCGGCTTGCCGAAGGCGCCGTCGGGGGTGATGGACTTCTTCACCAGCGTGTTCAGCGTCGCGGCGTGACGGGCCTCGACCGAGTGGATCGAGAGCGCGGCGGCCAGGACCTCGGCGTTCTTGATCTTCGGAGCCTGCTCCAGGTAGGCGGCGGCGCCGAGGTTCTCGACGGTCGCGGCGAGCTTGGCGACGGCGGTGGCGTCCGAGACGTCGAACTTCGTCTTGGGCGCGGTCACCGGGGTGCCACCGAGCTTCGTGATGGTCGCCTTGAGCGCGTCGACGTGAGCCTGCTCCGACTCGCCGAAGCCCTTCAGGAGGTCGGCCGTCGCGCCCTTGAAGAGGCCCGCGTCGATGACCTTGTTGTAGAAGTCGGTCTCGAGGAACTCGAGCGTCAGGGCGTAGTTCAGGATGTCGAGGTCGCCCTTCATGTCGGAGGCCGAGGACTTCGCAGCCGTGCCGGTCGTCGCCGCGGCGGGCGTCGACGTCGAGCTGCTGTTGTTGTCGCTGCCGCAGGCGCCGAGCAGGACGGCCATGGCGGCGACGCCACCGGAGCCGCCTACCATGCGCAGGAACTTCTTACGTGAGGTCGGGTCGTCGGCGATCACATCGAGCGCGGACGTCTGATTACGGGGGTCGGGCACAGCACACCTCCTCCGCTTGGCGCAGGGGCCGAGCGGACTTCTTCGTGGACAAAGACCATCTGTCGCCCCGCAGTGAAGAAGGGGCGTTGACAGGGGGTAGCGGGCTCCGGCCCTCAACGGATCAGCCGGTAGGAGCGGCAACGCGCCAGTTGCCGGACCGCTGCGGACGCGCCGACGTGCGGCCGTGCGGCTCGCCGCGCCCAGGTCGCCGATTACCCTGCGGCGGGTGCGGACCGCCGACGTCGCCCTGCCCGCCTCGAACCCGAGGGCCTCGCTCGTCTCCGTGGAGGTGCTGGCCTTCGTCGTGGGCGCCGCGTCGCTCGGGGCGGAGATCGCCGCCGCCCGCCTCATGGCACCGTGGTTCGGCGCGTCCACGATCGTCTGGGCGAACACGATCGCCACGGTCCTCGTCGCCCTGAGCGTCGGCTACGCGGTCGGCGGCCGGCTCGCGGACCACGATCCGACCGCGGCCGGCCTCGCGCGCCTGGTCCTCACCGCGGCGGTGCTCCTGGCGATCGTGCCGTTCGTCGCCAACCCGTTCCTGCGCCTCAGCGTCGACGCCCTGGACAGCGTGAGCGCCGGGGCGTTCGTCGGCTCGCTGATCGGCGTCATGGTCCTCATCGCCGTTCCGGTGATGCTGCTCGGCGCCGTCTCCCCCTACGCGGTCCGGCTCAAGGTCGTCGACGTCGCCGACGCCGGGAAGACGGCGGGCCGCCTATACGCCATCTCGACGCTGGGGTCGCTGACGGGGACGTTCCTCGCCGCCCTGGTTCTCGTCCCGTTCATTGGGACGCGGCGCACGTTCCTGTGCTTCGCGGTGGCGCTCGCGCTCGTGGCGGCGCTCGGGCTCGGCCGGCGCGCCACGCTCGTGGTCCCGCTCGTCCTGGCCGGCCTGATCGCGATCCCGGTCGGGACCGTGAAGGCGACGGGGGGCGGCCGCGTCATCTGGGAGAAGGAGACGGAGTACCAGTACGCCCGCGTGATCCAGGACGCGGGCGGGGAGCGCCGGCTGGAGTTGAACGAGGGTCAGGCGGTCCACAGCGTCTACACGCCGGGCCGGTGGCTCACGGGCAACTACTGGGACGAGATGCTCGTGCTGCCGTTCGCGGCGAACCCGACGCGGCCGCCGCGGTCGGTCGCGATCCTCGGCAACGCCGCCGGGACGACCGCCCGCGCGTACGCCCACTACTACCCGCGGACCGTCGTCGACGGCGTGGAGATCGACGGCGCGCTCAGCGACGTCGGGAAGCAGCTCTTCGGGCTGCGGACCTCGCCGCGGCTGCGGCTGCACACCGCGGACGCCCGGCCCTTCCTGCGGCGCTCCGACCGGCGCTGGGACACGATCATCGTCGACGCCTACCGCCAGCCCTACATCCCCTTCTACCTCTCGACGGAGGAGTTCTTCCGCCTGGTGCGCGCCCGGCTGAACCCGGGCGGCCAGGTCATCGTCAACGTCGGGCACCCGGAGCGCTCCGACCGCCTGGAGAAGGTCCTGGCGGCGACGATGCGCAGCGTCTTCCCGACGGTCCTCCGCGACCCCTCCCAGGCGGTCAACACGATGCTCGTCGGGACGAGCGCTCCGGCCTCGACGAACGCCCTGGCGCAGGCCGCGGGGCCGGACGGCGCGCTGCC
>JAOPZU010000515.1 GCA_025963955.1 Solirubrobacterales bacterium | reverse complement strand
CACCTCGCCGGCGGCGCACACCGCCCGCAGCTCGTCGTCACCCGGCCCGACCGTCCGGCCGGACGGGGACGCCGGCTCACCGCGCCGCCCGTCGCCGACGCCGCCGCGGCGCTCGGTCTCGAGACCTTCCAGCCGGAGGACGTCAACGGTGAGGAGGCCCGCGCGCGGATCGCCGAGGCCCGGCCCGAGCGGCTCGTCGTCTGCGCGTTCGGCGCCCTCATCCGCCAGAACCTGCTCGACGAGCACTTCATCCTCAACGTCCACCCGTCGCTGCTGCCGCGCTGGCGGGGCGCCGCCCCGATCGAGCGGGCGATCATGGCCGGGGACCGCCGCACCGGCGTGTGCATCATGCGCCTGACCGCGGGCCTGGACAGCGGCCCGGTCGCCTTGCGCGGCGAGGAGCCGATCCACGAGGACGACACCTTCGGGACCCTCGCCGGGCGCTTGGAGCGCCTCAGCGGGGCGCTGCTGGTCCGGGCCCTCGACGCCGGCGAGGAGCTCGCGTGGAGCGAGCAGCCCGAGGACGGCGTGACGTACGCCGAGAAGATCACCGCGGTCGACCGGACGCTCTCGCCCGCGCTCGACGCGCCCACGATGGCCCGCACCGTCCGCGCGCTGCAGCCGCACATCGGCACGCGCATCGCCCTGCAGGACGGCAGCTTCCTCGGGGTCGTCGAGGCCCGCGCGCTGCCGGCCGGCGCGGGCGGTCCGCCGGCCTCCGTGGAGGAGCGGGACGGCCGCCTGGTGTTCGGCGACCTGGAGCTGCTGCGCGTGCAGCCCGCCGGCGGCAAGCCGATGGACGCCGCGAGCTACATCCGCGGGCACCTGGCGTGAGTCCACCCGCCGCCGCGCCGCGCACGCCGCGCGTCAGCCCTGCGCGCGCCGCCGCGTACGCCGTGGTCCGGCGTGTCCTGGAGCAGGACGCCTACGCCGACCGCGTCCTGCAGACCGAGGCCGAGCGCCTGGAGCCGCGGGACCGGGGCCTGGCCAAGCAGCTGGCCTTCGGGGCCGTGCAGCGCCGCGGGACCCTCGACTGGGTCATCAGCCGCCTCGCGCCCGGCAAGGCCCTGGACCCGGAGGTCCGCGCCGCGCTGCACATCGGGCTCTACGAGCAGCTGTTCCTCAACACCGCCGACCACGCGTCGATCGACCAGGCTGTCGAGCTCGCCAAGCCGAACTACGGCTACAAGCTCGTCAACGCCATCCTGCGCCGCCTGCAGCGCGAGGGCATCGAGCTGCCGGGGGACGACACGATCCCCGGGGCCGCCGTCCACCACTCGCACCCGCAGTGGCTCGTGACGCTCTGGTGGAAGCAGCTCGGCCCGGACGCCGCCCGCGCCCTGATGGCCGCCAACAACCAGCCGGGAGAGCTCGCGCTGCGCGTCAACACGCTCGTGGACGTCGACGAGGACGCCCTGCCGCCCGGGCGCCGGGAGGGCGACGCGCTTGTCGTCGACGGGCCGTTCGACGTCGCCGGCTCGCCGCTGTTCAAGGCGGGCGTCATCACCCCGATGTCCCGCGCCGCCCAGCGCGTGGCCCCGTTCCTGGATCCGCAGCCCGGCGAGCGCGTCCTGGACCTCTGCGCCGCCCCGGGCGGGAAGACGACCCACCTCGCCGCGCTCATGCAGACCCGCGGGGAGCTCGTCGCCGTCGAGCGTCACCCCGGCCGTGCCCGCGCGCTCACCGCCGCCTGCGCGCGCATGCACGCCACCAACGTCGAGGTCCTCACGGGGGACGCGAAGCACTTCGCCGACGAGCGCGGCTTCGACCGCGTGCTCGTCGATCCGCCGTGCAGCGGCCTGGGAACGCTCCGCACCCACCCGGACCTACGCTGGAAGATGACCCCCGAGGCGATCGGGGGCCTGGTCCTCGTGCAGGACGCGATCCTCGCCGCGGCGCACGCGGCGCTGCGGCCCGGCGGCACCCTGGTGTACGCGACCTGCACGATCTCCGACGCGGAGGACCGCCTGCCGTCCGCGGACCGCTTCCGCACCCTCCCGCACGTGGACGGGACGGACGGCTTCTCCGTCGCGCGCGTCACCGGCGACCGGCCTGCCGTCCCGCCCGGGAACTAAGCTCGGGCGCGTGGAGTCGTCCATCGACCTGGGGCCGTCCTGCCCGGCGTGCAGGGAGCCGTGGCTGCGTCCGTCGACGCTGCCGGGGCGCTACCGCTGCGTCTACTGCCTGCACCGCTTCGAGCTGCGCTCCGTCTGCCCTGACTGCGGTGAGCACGGGACGATCGTCCGGATGTCCTCCACGGCGATCACCACGTGCAACCACTGCGGCGGCTCGATGCTCATCGAAGTCTGACGTCCCTTCCGAGAACCCCGGAGTCCCACCGTGCCCGACCGCCTTGTCGCCCCGTCGATCCTCTCCGCCGACTTCGCGCGCCTCGGCGCACACGTCGATCAGGTGATCGAGGCCGGCGCGACCCTCATCCACGTCGACGTGATGGACGGCCACTTCGTCCCGCCGATCACGCTCGGCCCCGTCATCCTCGAGGCCCTCCGGGCGCACGTCGGCGACGCGGTCGACCTCGACGTCCACCTGATGATCGAGCGGCCCGAGCGTCACGTGGCGGACTTCGCGAAGGCCGGGGCCACCGGCATCACGATCCACGCCGAGGCCACGCCGCACGTCCTCTACGCGCTGGACGAGATCCGTGGCGCCGGGTGCCGCGCCGGGCTCGCGGTCTGCCCCGCGACACCGCTTGGGATCTTCGCGGACGTCGCGGTGGACCAGGCGTTGTGCATGACCGTGAACCCGGGCTGGGGCGGGCAGCCGTTCATCGCGAGCTCCCCGGACAAGATCCGCCGCCTGCGCGCGCTGATCGGCCCCGAGGTCCCGCTGATGGTCGACGGCGGGGTGGGGGTGAAGACCGCGCCGCTGTGCACCGAGGCCGGCGCGGACTGGCTCGTGGCCGGGAACGCGGTCTTCGGCGCTGACGATCCCGGGCTGGCGTACCGGGACGTCGCCGCCGCCGCGGGCGTGTGACACCCTGGTCGGCATGATCGTCACCGCCACCAGCGTCACTCGTCGCTACGGCACGGGCGAGGCGAGCGTGGACGCGCTGCGCGGGATCACGGTCGGCTTCCCGGCCGGGCAGTTCACCGCGATCATGGGTCCGTCCGGCTCGGGCAAGTCGACGCTGATGCACATCCTCGCCGGTCTGGACCGGCCCAGCGCGGGCTCGGTCGTGGTCGACGGGACGGAGATCGCCGGCCTGGACGACGGCGCGCTCACGCAGCTGCGCCGCGACAAGCTCGGGTTCATCTTCCAGTCCTTCAACCTGCTCCCCGTGCTGACGGCCGAGGAGAACATCCTGCTGCCGCTGTCGATCGCGGGGCGGGACCCGGACCGGGCGTGGATCGACCAGCTCATCGACACGGTCGGGCTGCGCGACCGCCTCAGGCACCGGCCGGCCGAGCTCTCCGGCGGGCAGCAGCAGCGCGTCGCGGTGGCGCGGGCGCTCGCGGCCCGGCCGGCGGTCGTCTTCGCCGACGAGCCGACGGGCAACCTCGACAGCACGACGTCCGCTGAGGTCCTGCGGCTGCTCCGCCAGGCCGCCGACGAGTTCGGCCAGACCATCGTCATGGTCACGCACGACCCGGAGTCCGCCGCGGTCGCCGACCGGCTCATCGTCCTGCGGGACGGACTGCTGGCCGAGGACTCCGCGGGCACCGCCGTCCCGGCGACGGCGCCGGCCCCCGCCGGGGAGTAGCGCGTGCGCAAGGTCGCCCTGAGCGGGCTGCTGGCCCGCAAGACCCGGCTGGCGCTGACCGCGCTGGCCGTCGCGCTCGGCGTCACGCTGATCAGCGGCACCTACATCTTCACGGACACGATCAACCGCTCCTTCGACCGGATCTTCCAGGTGTCGCTCGAGAAGGTGGACGTGGTCCTGACCCCGGACGACGACCTGGGCGGGGAGGACCGGACGACGATCCCCCTCGACCGGGCCCTCCTGCGGCGCGTGCGCGCGGTTCCCGGGGTGGCCACGGCCGAGGGCGTCATCAACGACCCGAACGGCACCGTCCTCGGGAACGACGGCAAGCCCGTGTCCAAGGGCCCGCCGACCTTCATCGCGTCGCTCGAGGGACCGGCCTTCCGCGCGCTGGAGGTCGTGGACGGTCGCCTGCCCCGGACGGACGGCGAGGTCATCCTCGACAAGGGGACGGTCGACCGGGAAGGCTTCGCGCTGGGCCGTGAGGTCGCGATCCAGGCCGCCGCCCCGAAGACGCGGCTGAGGCTCGTCGGCTCGACGACCATCGCGGGCGCGACCTCGCTCGGCGGCGCGACCTTCGCGGTGATGACGTTGCGCGACGCGCAGCGCCTGACCGGGAAGGTCGGCCGGTTCGACGCGATCGACGTCGGCGCTCAGGAGGGCGCGGACGCGGGCGCCCTCGTGCGCCGCGTGAAGGCGATCGCGGGGCCCGGGGTGGTCGTGCGCACCGGGTCCCAGCAGGCGGAGAGCCAGTCCGCGGACATCCGCGGCGGCCTGTCGATCCTGAGCACGGCGCTGCTCGCCTTCGCCGGGATCTCGCTGTTCGTGGGCGCCTTCATCATCTTCAACACGTTCTCGATCACCGTCGCGCAGCGGGCGCGCGAGTTCGCGCTGCTGCGCACCCTCGGGGCGACGCGCCGCCAGGTGCTGCGCTCGGTGCTGGGGGAGGGGTTGACGATCGGCGTGCTCGGGTCGGCGGCCGGCCTGCTGCTCGGCGTCGCCGTCGCCAAGGGCCTGAAGGCGCTCTTCTCCACCCTCGGCGTCGACCTCCCGTCCAGCGGGACCGTCCTGCTGACGCGGACGGTCCTCGTCTCGATGGTCGTCGGCGTGCTCGTGACGCTCGTCTCCTGCCTGGCGCCGGCGCTGCGCGCCACGCGGGTGCCGCCCGTCGCCGCGCTGCGGGAGGGCGTCGCGATGCCCGAGACGCGCTCGTCGCGCCTGCTCACGCCGCTGGCCCTCGTCCTGACGACGCTCGGCGTGGCCCTGCTCGCGCTCGGCCTGTTCGCCGGCAGCGGCACGAACGCGGCGCTGACCCTCGTGGGGGCCGGCGCCGCGCTCGCCTTTCTCGGGGTGGCCCTGCTCAGCCCCCGCCTGGTGCCGCCGATCGCCGGTGCCGTCGGAGCGCCGCTGGAGCGCGCGTTCGGCCTGACGGGCCGCCTGGCCCGCGAGAACAGCGTGCGCCAGCCCGGCCGGACGGCGACCACAGCCGCGGCCCTCATGATCGGCGTGGCGCTCGTCTGCTTCGCGTCGATCTTCGCCGCGGGTGCCAAGCAGACGATCGCCAAGGCCGTCGACAGCGGGCTGCGGGGCCAGCTCATCGTGCAGAACCAGTCCGGCTTCGGGGCCTTCACCGCCGCGGCCGGCGCCGCGGTGCGGCGCGAGCCGGGGGTCGCGATCGTCAGCCCGGTGCGCGGCGGGCAGACCCGCGTGACCGGCGTCGGCGGCAAGTCGCGCCTGGCCGGCATCGACCCGGCGAGCTTCCAGCGCGTCTACCACCTGCGCGTCAGGGCCGGGGGCGAGCGGGCCGTCCGCGACCTGCAGGACGGTCAGGTGCTCGTCACGCAGGACTTCGCGGACGAGCACGGCACCCGCCTCGGCTCCCGGCTGCGGGCGGCGACGCCGCGCGGCCGGGCCGTCACCTGGACGGTCACCGGGATCATCGAGGACAAGGCAGGGCTGGTCGGCCCGCTCGTCGTCCCCAACCCGACGCTGCGCCGGGCCTTCGGCGTCACCTCCGACCAGCTGACCCTCGTCGCCTTCCGGCCGGGGGCCGATCCCGGCGCGCTCAAGGCACGGATCGACGCGCTGCTGGCCCGCGACTTCCCCCAGGCGGAGGCGCTCACCGCCGAGCAGTTCAAGAGCGCCCAGCGCGACCAGATCAACCAGCTGCTCGGCCTGATCTACGCGCTGCTCGCGCTGTCGGTGATCGTCTCGCTGTTCGGCATCGTCAACACGCTCGTGCTGTCCATCACCGAGCGCACCCGGGAGCTCGGCATGCTCCGCGCCATCGGCACCTCCCGCCGGCAGGTCAAGCGCATGATCCGCCTGGAGGCGGTGATCACCGCGCTCATCGGCGGCATCCTCGGGCTCGTCCTCGGCGTCGGGCTCTCCGTCCTGGTGACGCGGGCGATCGACGACTTCAACCTGGCGTTCCCGGTCCCGACGCTCATCGCGGTCCTCGTCGCCTCCGGGGTGGCCGGGGTGCTCGCGGCCGTCCTGCCCGCCCGGCGCGCCGCGGGGCTGGACGTGCTGTCGGCACTGGCGCACGACTGAGGAAACCCCTGCAGAGCGGGGACAAAGGCGGCGCCCGGTTAGACTGCAGGGATCGAGTTCGTCCCGACGACACGTTCAACGCCGCCGCGCACCGCCCGTCAGCTGGCGCGCGCCGTGGGCGACGGCCGACAGGTGGCGGCCGCGCTGCGCCACCTGCATACCCGCGGTGAGGAGCCCGACGCGGAGCTCGTGGCCCGCGAGCTCGCCTTCTTCCTTGTGGCCCGCTGCGAGGGGCGGCACGCCGGCTGGCAGGTCCTGCGGCAGGTCGTGGTGGACGCCGGGGGCGAGGCTCCGTGGGAGAAGTGTGCCCGCCGTGCCGTGCCGGCCGTGACGGAGGAGCTGCTGCTGCTCGCGCGCACCGCCGGGCGCACCCCGTTGGCCGGCGCCCAGCACATCGCCGCGCGCGAGCGGGCGGCCGCGATC
>JAOPZU010000443.1 GCA_025963955.1 Solirubrobacterales bacterium | reverse complement strand
GCCGCGGACCACCCCGCCCCGCCGCGGGCCCGGGCGCCGCGTGGCGTCGCCCCGCCGCTCGGCACGCAGACCCGCGTCATCGCCTCCCGCTACGCGCGCTGCACGCTGCGCAACCGGCGCTCGCTCGCGATCCTCGTCGGGCAGTCCCCGATCATCGGCGTGGCGATCGGCCTGGCCATTCCGCGCGGCGTGCTCGGCGACTCCGGCCTAGGGCAGTACTACGCGGTGATGCTGTGCTTCCTGCTGCTGACCGGGTCCATCTGGCTCGGGCTGATCGCGGCCTGCCGCGAGGTCGTGCGGGAGCGGGCGATCCTCGACCGGGAGACGGCCGTCGGGGTCCGGCTGGACGCCTACCTGAGCGCGAAGTGCGCCGTGCTGTTCCCGCTGGCCACGGTCCAGGTGCTGCTGCTGGTCGTGCCCGTCCTGCTGCTGCAGCCGCTCGGGCTCGGGCCGGGCGTCGACCTGCAGGTGCTCGTCGTGTGCATCGTCGCGGGCTGGACCGCCGTCGCCATGGGGTTGTGGCTGTCGGCCGCGGTCTCGAGCACCGACCAGGCGACGAGCTCCGTCCCGCTCGTGCTCATCCCCCAGCTGCTGTTGGCCGGCGCGATCATCCCGCTGGCCAGCATGTTCGCCCCGCTGAAGCTGCTGGCCAACCTCACCGTCTCCCGCTGGGCCCTGACGGGTCTGGGCTCGGCCATGCACCTGGACACGCGCCTGTCGGGCGACATCGGCGCGGTGACGGGCTTCGAGCCGTCCTTCTACGCCGTGCCGGTCCCGCTGAGCGTCGGCGTGATGCTCGGCGCGGTCCTCGTGATGCTCTCGGCGGCGGGCTTCCGGCTGGACCGCGACATCTGGCGCTGAGGCCGCCTCAGGCCGAACGGGCCGCCGCGGCCTGCGCCTGGGCGTGCGCGTAGGCGGTGGGCCAGCCGCACTCCAGGTGGATCAGGGCGGCCGCCCCGTCGATCGTGCCCGTGCAGGCCGCCTCGTTCAGCGTGGCGACCCCGCCGGCCTCGAAGGTGAGGAAGGCGAACCGCCGCCCCGCCACGACGGTCTCCAGACCTTCCTCGTCGACGATCGTCGCGTCGAGCCCCGTCTGCCACCAGCGCTCGTCGTAGCGCGCGCGGATCTCCACGTCGACGACGGAGACCGCCCGGCCGTCGCGCGCGACGTACCCGTGGCAGGTCGTCTCGCCGCGGGCGTGGATGAGCATGACGTTCAGCGCCATCGCGTCCGAGGACTGCGCCGAGAGCCACTTCCAGTCCTGGATCGCCGCCCAATCCCGCTGCCCCCAGGAGTGGTCGCGCTGGGTCGTCGCGTCGACCTCGATGCGCTCGCCGTCCAGGACGAGCGTGCCGCGCATCCGCCCGGCCTGCTCGAAGCGGTCGGTGGCGATGAACGGCGGGCAGCCGTCCTGGTTCTGGCGGTAGCTGAACGCGTCGTGGATCGCGGTGAAGGTCGCGTGGAACTCCACGTCCTCGCCCGAGAAGGCGAGGTCGGCCGTGTGCAGCAGCTCGCGGTGGCGCAGCGTCAGGCCGTCCACCGCCCAGTCGTCGAAGTCCCGGTCGCCGACGGGCACGCCGTCGTTCGCGAAGAAGCAGCGGCGCGTGTCGTCCTCCCCCACGACCGTGAACAGGTAGCCCGCGCGGTCCTCGGCGTCCACCCAGGTGTAGACGAACAGGATGACGCCGTGCTCCGGGAGCAGCAGGTTGTAGAAGAGGCTCTCCCGTCCGTGCTCGCCGGAGATCTCGCCCGGGTGGCGCAGGTCGTCGCGGGGCTCGGGCATCAGCCGGGCACCGTGGCGCGGACGGACGGGAACGCCTTGCCCAGCAGCAGGACCGGGGCCAGGACCTCGGCCGCCGCCGGGCCGCTGAGCGTCGGCCAGGCCTGCTCGGTGAGCGGCGCGATGTCGTCGAACCCCTGCGCGACGAAGGTGTCCCAGAGGCCGGCCGCGCGGGCGTGGGGCATGATCATCTCGCGCGAGTACATGCGGATGCCGGCGCGCAGGTTCGCGTCCGTGTCGTTGCCGGCGATGTGGGCGTAGAGCTGCATGAGCGCCGCGGAGGCGTCCTTGGCGATCTGCGCGCGCGCCTCCGGACCGATCTGCCGGATCTCCGCGACCGGCGTGTCCCACCGGTCGCGCACGTAGGTGCTCACCGCGACGACGTGCTTCTGGTAGTCGGCGGGCGTGGTGAAGACGGTGGCCAGGTCGTTGACCACGAACTCGACCGGCGTGCCCGGCGGGAAGAAGAACGCCTGCGTCAGCGCGTACGGCAGCCCCTCCGCCACGTGCGACCACGGGTAGCCCGGCTCGTTGAGGAAGAGGTCCCGCACGAGCACCAGGCCGCCGTCCGGCGTGGCGTAGGGGCCCGTGTCGTTCACCCCGGCCCGGCAGTCGTAGTGGAAGAGGAAGCTGAAGATCTCGGCCTGGGCGTTGAACTGGCGGTTTGCGCGGGCCTGGGCGGGCTCGGTGACCGGCTCGCGGTCGGCCCAGAAGCGCGCCCGGACCTCGGGTTCGAGCTGCTCGACGCGGTAGCCGCGGGAGGCTCCGAAGGCCTGTCCGCCCTCGTCCTCTCCCCAGGCGCCGTACATGACGCGGCGCGTGAACTGGATCAGCGTTTCGGCGTCCTCCCGCCGGTCGGTCGGCTCCTCCAGTCCGAGGGCGCAGGCGATGCCGCGGCCGAAGAGGGGGCACGCGAAGGCCCAGTTGCGCAGGAAGTTCACCTTGCTGCCGACCTCGGTCCGCATGGAGCGGCCCAGGTCGACCACGCCCTGCGGCCCGAGCTTCTCGGTGATCGCGCGGAAGAGGTCGGGGTAGGTCGCCCACTGCTGGACGAAGGCGAGCGTCTCGTACTGCTGGCGGGGGATGAGGCCGGACTCGCCCTCGGAGGCCCGGGAGCGGATGACGTCCCACAGGTTCCAGCCGAAGTACTCGAACCAGGCGTCGATCTCCTCGTCGGTGAGGTGGTCGCGCATGACGCTGTCGTGGGTGAGCGTCGTGATCGGCGCGGCGAGCTTCGCGCGCATCTGCGTGTCGCCCTCGATTCCGGGCGGGGTCTGCGCCAGGTAGTTCTCGAGGAACGGCGCGAAGTCCTCCTCGGCGCTCATGACGGGCTCCCGGCGTGCACGACGCCCTCGGGCACCGCGGAGGTGTCCAGCCGCAGGAGCGTCCCGTCCTCGGGCACCTTCTCCCCGCGCTCGGTCTCGCGGCCCTCCGCGAAGCTCACGCCGACGATGCACGGGATGCCGAACTCGCGCGAGACGATGCCGAGGTGGCTCTCCACGCCGCCCTGCAGCGTGAGCACGCCGCGCACGCCGAGGCTCAGTGCGGGGGCGACGAAGGTCGTCGTGCCGCCGCGGGCGATGACCACGACGTCGGTGACGTCCTCCCCGCTCGTGGCGAAGGCGAGGACGTCCTGGGGGCTGTCGAGCCACTTCGACCGGCCCTCCACGGGCTCCGTGTCGAAGACGTTCAGGCCCTTGCCGATGGCGGTCCAGCTCATGCGATGCTCCTGTCCTGGGGGGTGGTGTTCTCGACCCGCGGCTCGGCGCCGGGGGCGGTGTAGTCGGCGATGTAGCTCTCGGGCCAGCCGAGCTCGACGTGGGCGATCGCGGCGTGGCCGTCGAGCGTGGCGCTGCAGGCGATCTCGTTCATCTGCATGTGGCGGGCAGGGATCGCCACGCCGGCCACGCTCGTCGCCTCCAGGCGCAGCGTGCGCCCGTCGGCGGTGACGAACGTGCCGCTGAGGCTCGTGTGCATGAAGGCCGCGTCGAGCTCCGCGCGCGCCTCGGCGGTGACGATCGGGCTCACGACGCCGCCGCGGCTGACGTAGCCGTTGACCTGCCGGTCGCCGAGCGCGTAGGAGATCCAGCCGTGCAGCGAGATGTCCTCCTCGATCGCCGTGGCGTTGATCCACTTCCAGTGCTGCAGGGGCCGCCAGTCGCGGGTGCCCCAGGAGTGGTCGCGGTGGCCGGCGCTGACGAAGTCGACGCTGCGGTTCGGGAGGGTGAAGGTGCCGCGCGTCCGGACCGACTGCTCGTAGCGCTCGTCGGCGGCCCACGGGGGGCAGCCGTCGATCCCCTCGTGCCAGCTGAACGGCGCGTGGGTGCCCTCCATGCGGCACTCGATCCCGAAGCCGCTCGAGGAGAGGAACGAGATCTCGGCGGTCCGGAGCGGGTCGGGCTGGCGGACGTGGAGCCCGCCGACGACGAAGTCGTCCAGGTCGTCCCATTCGAGCTCGAGGTCGGCGGCGACGTCGAGGAACAGCGGCTCCGCGCTCAGGCCGTCCCCGAGGGCGACGATGCGCCCGAAGCGGCCCGTGCTGTCGTCCTTGAAGACGTAGGCCAGGCCGGCGAGCCCCTCGTGCGGCACGGGCAGCACGTAGAACAGCGACTCGCGGCCGTTGGGACGCCCGGCGATGTCGTGGAGCAGGTCGTCGGCAGCGGTGAAGCGGGTGGTCATGCGGGGACTCCTTCGAAGGCGTGGACGAGCGAGGTGACCTCGGCGGGGGCGGTCCCGTGGAGCACGACGCGGTCCGCGCCGGCGTCGAGCTGCTGCTGGACCATCCGCGCGCAGTCCTCCGCGCTGCCGGTGGCGGCGCCCTCGCGGAGCCACTGCTCGGGGTAGACGTCGCGCAGGCGGCGCAGCTCGTCGGTCGTGAACGCCGTGACGTCCGCCATCCGGCCGTCGAGGACCGGGTGGGCCCGCAGCGTCTTCAGCACGCCCGGATCCCAGCCGTTGGCCTCGACGATGAGCTCGCCGTAGCCCGGCCACTGCATGTACGTCGTCATGCGGCGGACGACCCGCTGCAGCACCTCCTCCTCGGGCAGCTCGCACGCGGTGACCAGGAGGGTCCAGATGCGCAGCGCGTCCGGGTCACGGCCGGCCTCCTCGGCGGCGCGGCGCGCGATCGCGCGGCTGCGGGCCACGCCCTCCGCCGTCCAGTGGGAGTGCAGGATCAGGTCGTCGTAGGCGCGGCCGCCGAGCGCCTGCGTCTTCGGGCCGAGGGCGCCGAGGGCCAGGCGCGGAACGCGGGGCAGCTCCACCCCGAGCGAGAGCGCGCCGGGGAAGCGCCCCAGCGGCCCGTCGTGGTCGGTGATCGTCTCGCCGTTCCACATCCGCCGCAGGACGTTCGCGGCGTCCTCGAGCATGGCCATGCCGGGCCGCGGCATCCCCCAGGTGTCCCAGTTGTGGTTCACGCCGCGGCCGAGGCCGAGGGTGAACCCGCCCTCGGCCAGGTGGGCCATCGTCCCGCCGAAGGCCGCCAGGTCCATCGGATGGCGGGTGTGCGGGTAGGTGAGGGCGCACACCACCTCCATGTCGCCGGCGAGCGCGGCGGCGTAGCCGCAGAGCGCCGCGCCCTCCTTCACGTTCAGCCGCTCCGAGAGCAGGACGGCGCCCATGCCGAGCGCGGCGCCGTCCGAGACCTCCCGGCGCAGGGGAGCCGCCGACTCGACGTGGCCCGGCAGGGCGTAGAAGGCCAGGGAACCGGCGCGGCTCACGAGGGCACCGTCGCGGCCGGGGCGGCGGCGGGGCGGCGCCACGCCAGCACCTGCGCCAGGTGTGCGTCGCTCTCGGGGGCGGCGTAGCCCGGTGCCTGCGTGCAGACGAGCCCGCGGTCGCCGTCGACCGCCAGCAGCTCGCCCTCGGTGACGCGCACGCCCGCGATCGTGGCGCTGCGGCCGTC
>JAOPZU010000418.1 GCA_025963955.1 Solirubrobacterales bacterium | reverse complement strand
AGCGGGTGCGGAACGGCTGGGTGAGGGGCTTGAACGCGCGCGGGTCGTCCTGCGGGTGGGCCACGATGCCCGCGGTCCGGCGGCGGAGCATCTCCGTCTCGAGCACCATGTGGTGCAGCGGCATCCGGGTACGCCGCGCCTCCAGCAGCAGCTCGGCCGCCCACTCGGGCTGCTCGGCGAAGTGGATCGCCTCCCCGACGAGCTCCGAGCCGTCGACGCGGAAGAGGATCGCGCGGCTGAACCCGCAGTGGGTGCAGAGCGCGCGGACGCCGCGGTCCATCACCGTCCCCGTGCCCGCGGGCTCGCGCAGCTCCGCGAGCGCGCGCTGGACCCCGACAAGCGCCGCCTGCTCCGTCGCCACCGTCATGGGCCGACGCTACCAGCGGCCGCTTGCCGCGGGTGCGGTTCCTCAGTCGGGGACGGCGGCCGCCGCCGTCGTGAACTTGTCGAAGGCGATGTCGGACTCAGGTACGCCGTGCCGGCCGGTCAGGACGGCGGTCAGCGCCTCGATCATCGGGGGCGGTCCGCAGGCGCAGACCACCGGGCTCGCGAGCGTCCCGTCGCCGACCACCGCGCACGCCGCCTCGTGCACCAGCCCGCGCGCGCCGTCCCAGTCCGCGTCCCCGTCGTCGCTCAGCACCGGGACGAAGGCGAAGTCCGACAGCTGCGCGCCGAGCGCGGCGATCTCCTCGCGCAGCGGCAGGTCGGTGGCACGGCGGGCGCCGTAGAAGAAGCGCACCGGGCGGGTGGCGCGCGCGGCCGCGAGCTCACCGAGCAGCGCGAGGATCGGTCCGATGCCCGAGCCGCCCGCGACGAGCAGGACGGGCCGGTCGCCCGGCTTCAGCGCCATCGTGCCGTAGGGCCCGGTGAAGGCAAGCGTGTCCCCCGGCGCGAGGCCGCCGTCCTCGAGCAGGCCGGAGAAGCGGCCGCCGGGGTAGCGGCGGACGACGAGCTCGAGCACCCCGTCCGGCGAGGGCGGGCTCGCCATGGAGTAGGAGCGCCGCTCCTGGCCGTCCGTTCCCGGCAGGTGCAGGTCGACGTACTGGCCGGCGGTGTACGCGAAGCCCTCCGGCTCCCGGACCTGCAGGCGCAGGCGCACCATGTCGCCGGTCAGCGGCTCGACGGCCGTGACCGCCGCCACGCCGTCCCCGATCGGGTGCGCGAGGCGCAGGTTGTCCGGGTCGAAGTGCAGCAGCTCCACCACGACCTCGTCGCTGTCCGGCATCGCCCGGCATAGCAGCGTGTAGCCCTGTGCCTCCTCGCTCTCCGACAGCGCGTGGGTCGAGTACGGCTGCAGGCTGACGTCGCCCTCCAGCAGGAAGGACTTGCAGGCGGTGCACTGCCCCTCGCGGCAGCCGTGGACGAAGTTCCACCCCTGGCGGAAGGCGGCTTCGAGGATGTTCTCGTCCTCGTCGCAATCGATCTCGACGCCGATGGGGTCGAAGCTGATCCGTGAGCTCATCGGGGCGACCGTAACCCGTCCGCGAGGCCGAACGGGAGGCCGGGACGCTGAACGGGTGAGACACATCACCCGATCGCGCGATGCCCTCGCGGCCGCGCGCCGCGAGAGTCGATGCATGGCCACCACTCCGACCCGCCGTCGCAGCGTCACCAAGACCCACGAGCGCATCGCGCAGCTCGGCTGGAACCGGGATTACCACCAGCCCGTCCCGATCTACGACACCCGCTACGTCTTCCCCGAGAAGGCGAAGGACCCGATGAAGCAGGTGATGCGCGAGTACCTGCCGATGCAGCTGGAGAAGGACGAGCGCGTCTACGGCGGCTTCGACGCGGCGCTGCGCGCCGGCATGCCGACGAAGGCGGACGAGCGCTGGCTGCAGGTCATGAAGCCGCTCGTGCTGATCCTCGTCTACGCCGAGGGCGCCGCCGGCCGCTGCATGTCCGTCGTCATGGACGTCGTCCCGAACGAGGAGCTGCTGAACGGCTACCACGTGCAGTTCGTCGACGAGGTCCGGCACATCGGCATGCAGATGAACCTCGCGCGCTGGTACACGAAGCACACCCCGGACCCGGCCGGCTGGCACCGCGGCCAGGAGTACCTGCCGGAGAACCTCTTCACCCGCGCGGGCATCAACCTCTTCTCGCACGCCTTCGTCGGTGACCCGATCGCGGCGGGCTTCACGATGATGACCGTCATCGAGACGGCGTTCACGAACGTCGCCTTCGTCGCCCTGCCGGACGTCGCCACCCGCAACGGCGACTTCATCCAGGCGACGACCTACTCGAGCGTCCAGTCCGACGAGGCCCGCCACATCTCCAACGGCTACGCGACGATGCTGACGGTGCTGCAGAAGGAGGAGAACATCCCCCTGATCCAGCACGACCTGCAGCAGGCGTGGTGGATCACGCACGCGTTCGTGGACCCGTTCGTCGGCACGATCATGGAGTACTTCTCCACCGACCGGTCCGACACCGAGAACTACGTCACCAAGTGGGACCGCTGGATCCGGGACGACTGGTATCGCTCCTACGTCGAGCAGCTCGGGACGATGGGCGTCGACATCCCGCCGGACATGTTCGTCCGCGCCCGTGAGCGCCTCGTGGCCGGCCTGCACCACAAGACCGCGCCGCTCGCGTTCTCCACGTGGCCGCTGCAGTTCTGGAAGTTCGACCCGCTGACCGAGAAGGACTTCGACTGGTTCGAGGCGCAGTACCCGGGGTGGTACGACGAGTACGGCGCGACGTGGGAGGCCTACGCCGCGCTCGCGGACCCGGACGAGGGCGCGATCCTGCTGGCCGGCTTCATGGAGGGGGCGCCGCCCTTCTGCTGGACGTGCATGCTGGCCTGTGTCATCGACGAGGACATGTGCCACCGCACGTGCTGCGACAAGGAGGGCGTGGAGCGCACCCGCTTCTACTGCTCGCCCGAGTGCCGCTGGCTCGACGAGACCAACCCGGGCCGCTACACGGGGGATCGGAACTTCTTCGACAAGCACCACGGCAAGTCGTTGTCGGAGGTCATCCTCGAGCTCGGCCTGCTGCGCGCGGACGGCAAGACGCTGATCGGGCAGCCGCACCTGAAGAAGGACCGCATGTGGACGATCGACCACATCCGTGCCTGCGACTTCCAGATCCACTCGCCCAACATCGTGCAGGCCCGTGAGCTGGGGCTGCCGGACGGCAACTGGCACTCCGACGAGGACCCGTTCGGCACGGTCCAGGGGGACGGCAACGGCTTCCAGCCCGTCACCCTCTACGGCGGTGGCGCCGGGCAGAACGGCGACGGGCGGGTGCGGGTCGAGGACATGGCGCGCGCCGCGGTCGGCGACACGCCGTGGGTGAAGCTCTGATGGCCGGCGAGGTGCGCGCCGGCGAGCGCCGGCAGCGCCGCGGGGACGAGCCCGAGCGCTCCTTCCAGTGGGTCGTCCCGAAGGGCCGCAAGGCGTCGATCTACGAGGACCTGACGCTCGACACCCAGAGCTCGGTCCACCGCTTCCAGAAGTCCGGCTACTACGTGTCCTTCGCGGACGGCCGCGGCACCTGGGACGACGCGTCGACCGGTCTCGACGTCGTGACCTGGTCGGCCTTCCGGGACCCGAACGAGCTCTGGGAGCGCCCGTACTTCCAGCAGGGCGCGCAGTGCGAGCGGGAGATCGAGGGCGCGGTGAAGTCCGCTCGCAGCGAGGGTCTGCTCGGCGACGTCGACCCCGCCTGGGTCGACTTCCTGCGCCGTGACGGGCAGATCCAGGCCTTCGTCGAGCACGGGATCTGGTCGATCGCCACGCGCCGCTCGCGGGCGGCGCTGGCAGACACGCTCACGCACGGCATCGTGCTCTACGCCGCCGTCAAGCAACGGCAGGCGCAGGCCTTCGTCATCGAGGGCATGGACCTTGACGAGGACCTCGGCGGCGGCTTCTCCATCGAGGCCGCCAAGGCCCGCTGGCTGGGCGAGCCGGCCTGGCAGGACACCCGCCGCGTCGTCGAGCGCCTGGGGACGATCACCGACTGGGGCGAGCTGATCCTCGTCTGCGGGCTCGTGATCGAGCCGCTCCTGGGCGGTCTCGTCCGGCGGGAGCTGCTGCTGCGCGGAGGCCTGCGCGCGGCGGACCCCATCACCCCGGCGATCGTCCGCAACGCCCAGCGGGAGGGGGACTGGTGGCACGATTTCGCCCTCGCCTTCGCCCGCTTCTGCGCCGAGGACCCGGAGCACGGGGAGGCGAACCGGGCGCTCATCGACGGCTGGCTCGCGGCCTGGACGCCCGAGACGCTGCGGGCGGTCGACGCGCTCGAGCCGGTGTTCGCGGGGGCGCCTGGAGTCGACTTCGACCGGGCTCGCGAGGCCGTGGTGACCGGGCAGCAGGCGCTGCTCGCCGCGGCGGGGCTGGGCGAGCCGGTGGCCGCGTCGTGAGCGAGGCCGCGGCGGAGGACCAGACCTTCGACTACGTGGGCATCACGATCGCGCGCTCGGTGGAGGGCGACGCGATCGTCGACGCGCTCTGCGAGCACGAGGGCGTCGAGGTCTACGAGAACGCCTCCTACCACGAGGTCCGGGCCCGCGAGCGCCTGCGCCTGGACTTCGATGAGCTGACCGACGAGTGCGGCTTCCCCGTCGACGGCACCCTCATCCAGGTCGTCATGTCGACCTATTACGGGCGCATCGCGATGGGCGACGACGCGGTCACGCTGACGCACGACGTGAACGAGGCAGCCGCATCGGGCTGAGGACGAACGCGGGCCGCCTGCCCTTGCGGCCGGCCGTAGGGTGGGGTCATGGCGTACGTCACGGCTGAGGCCCGGCAGGAACTGCTCGACGCGGTGGCGAGCGCGGCCGAGCAGCTCGGGATCGCGCTCGCCGAGCTGGGGGAGGCCTACGAGCACGTCGACGACTTCACGGGCGAGCGCCTGGAGGGCGAGCTCTTCGGTCCGGTCCAGAAGGCGTTCGGTCGCGCGAAGCGCGCGCACTCCGCCTTCGCCGCGGCGCACGACCTGTCGGCCCGCGCCTTCCCGACCCCGAACCCCGGCCACCCCTCGCAGGGCGTCAAGGGCTTCGTGGAGAGCGCCGTCGCCGCCTGCGGCCGCGCGGACGCGACCCTCGTGACGCTCCAGGACTCGATGATGCTGGTCGAGGTGGGGGACGCCGACCTGCGCGCGGGGATCGCGGAGGTGCGGCGCGGCCTGCACGAGGTGCCGGGCCGCGCGCGGCTGTTCCTGCGGACGGTGGGGCGCTAGTCGGTCGGGCCCCGACACGCCACCGGCGGTCGCGGGCTACCGCACCAGCACCAGCGCCGCCTCGAGCGCCGGCCCGTAGGTCGGATCGCGCAGCAGGGCCTGGCGGATGCCCTCGCCGAGGATGCCCGCCTCGCCGCGGGAGGCACCGAGGATCGTCCACTCGCGCTCGACGTCCTCGTGTCCCCGCTGGCGGTGCCGGTAGCGCGCGCGCAGGCCGCCCTCGCCGCGGTCGAAGCGCAGGGCGCGGCCCGAGGCCGACTCCAGCGCGACACCGGCCAGCCCCGGCACGCTCATCGTCGCGTCCGCGTCCAGGGTGAGCTTCACGTCCTGCCGGCGGGCGTGCGCGGTCCCGACGCGGCTCCCGGCCGCCCCGCCGCGGGAGACGAGCGGACTGAGCTCCCACCCGAGCCGCGAGCCGAGCCAGCCGACGAGCAGGAGCGCGGCGGCAGCGGAGTCCGGGTGGTGGCGGATCGCGACGCTCGAGAGCAGCCGCAGGTCCTCCCGGACCGTCGCCGGGTCGAAGGTCGCGGCGATGCGCTCGCGCCAGGGCGTCGAGCGCAACCACGCGAGGTCCACGACGTACAACTCGCCGGCCAGGTCGGCGGCGCGCCGCAGCGCCTCGCCCACGTCCGGCTCGCTGACGCTGTCGAGCAGGACGATCTGGCTCATGCCGCGGAGCGCGTCCACCGCCTCGGGGTGCCCGTGCGGGGACCACACCATCGTCGGCAGGTCGGTCACGACGAGCGGGTCGACGATGGTGTCCAGGCGCGCGAGGTGCTGCGGCCCGCAGGTCACCAGCACCGTCTCGCGCAGCACCGCGAAGTCGCCCGGCTTCGTCTCGGCCGGTCCGGCCACGGTCGCGACCGCGTCCAGCGTGGTGCGCCGGGGCTCGACCGCGCAGACGACGGTCCGCGACGGATGGTGGCGGCCGACCCGCCGCAGGCGGTTGGCGATCTCCCCGCTCCACTCCTTGTCGACGATGCACACGAGGTTCATCACCCGGGCCGGCACGTAGGAGGCGTTCTCCGCGTGCGCCTCGTTCAGCAGGCGGCGGATCGCCTCCTCGATGGCGGCGGGCGTCGTGTCCCGCTCGCGCCAGACCCCGTCGGTGGTCCGGCTCGACGCCGTGGCCTCCACGGCTAGATCGCCCGCCAGACGTGGTCGCCGAGCAAAAGCTCGCTCGCCTCGGGCGGCCCCTGCGAGCCGGCCGGGTACTGCACGAGCTGCTCGGGTTCGTCCTCCCAGCGCCGCACGACCGGGTCGCAGATGCGCCACTGCGCCTCGACCTCGTCGTTGCGCGTGAAGAGCGTCGCGTCGCCGCGCATCGCGTCCATGATCAGCCGCTCGTAGGCCTCGGGCGACTGCGACATGAACGCGGTGCCGTAGAGGAACTCCATGTTCACCGGGCGGATCCGCATGCGGTTGCCCGGGATCTTCGCGCCGAGCGACAGGGAGACGCCCTCGTTCGGCTGCATCGTGAGGATCAGCTGGTTGGGCCGGACGCCGACCGACCCCTCCTCGCCGAACGCGAGGTGGGGGACGGGCTTGAACGTCACCGCGATCTCGGTGACCTTCCGCGCCAGGCGCTTGCCCGTGCGCAGGTAGAACGGGACCCCGGCCCAGCGCCAGTTCTCCACGTGCAGGCGCAGCGCGGCGTACGTCTCGGTGTGCGACCCGGCCGGGACGCCGTCCTCCTGCAGGTAGCCCGCGACGTCCTCGCCCGCGGCGGTGCCCGGGCCGTACTGCGCGCGGAAGACCTCGTCCCGGTGCGGTGGCCGGATCGAGTGCAGGACCTTGACCTTCTCGCTGCGGACCTCGTCGGCGGAGAAGTCGACGGGCGGCTCCATGCACAGCAGCGTCAGCAGCTGGAGCATGTGGTTCTGCACGAGATCGCGCAGCGCCCCCGCGTGGTCGTAGTAGCCGGCGCGGGTCCCGATCCCGATGTCCTCGGCCGCCGTGATCTGGACGTTGTCGATGTAGTTGCGGTTGAAGAGCGGCTCGAACATGGAGTTCGCGAAGCGGAACGCGAGCATGTTCTGGACCGTCTCCTTGCCTAGGTAGTGGTCGATGCGGAAGACCTGGGACTCGTCGAGCACCGAGAGCACCCGCGCGTTGAGGTCCTGCGCCTCCGCCAGCGTCGTCCCGAACGGCTTCTCGATGATGACCCGGACCTCGCTCTGGCCCGCGGACTCCGTCAGCCCAGCCGTCCCGAGCGCCTCGACGATGACGGGGAAGAACTCGGGCGCGGTCGACAGGTAGAACGCGCGGTTCAGGGGCTGCCCGGCCGCCGCGTCGAAGGCGTCGAGCTCGGTCTTCAGCGCGGTGTAGACGGCCGGGTCGTCGAACGTCCCGGGGACGTACTTGACCTCCGCGAGCAGCGCGGAGAGCACCTTGTCGTCCGGCTCCCGGCGGCTGAAGGAGCGAATGGCCTTGTCCGCCTCGCCGGCGAAGTCCTCGTTCGCCTTGTCCCGCCGGGAGACACCGATCAGGTGGAAGCGCTCGGGGAGGGCCCCCTCGTGGGCGAGGTTGTACAGCGCCGGCAGCAGCTTGCGCTTGGCCAGGTCCCCGGTGGCCCCGAAGATCACGAGGACCGTGGGGTGGACCGGGAGCCGCTCCAGGCCCTTGACCAGCGGGTTCTCGGCGTCGGCGGCGCTCATGACGGCGTTGTCTTCTTGACGGCCTTCGTGATCGCGTGCCCGCCGAACTGGTTGCGCAGTGCGGCGTTGACCTTGGCCGCGAAGGCGTTCTGCCCGCGGGAGGAGAAGCGCTCGAAGAGCGACGCGGTGATGACCGGCAGCGGGATCCGCTTGTCGATCGCGTCCTCGATCGTCCAGCGACCCTCACCCGAGTCCTCGACGAAGGGCGCGATGTCCTCCAGATCGTTGCCCTCCTTCTCGAAGGCGTTCGCGGCGAGCTCGCAGAGCCACGACCGGACGACCGAGCCCTGCGACCACAGGTGCGCGATCTTCGCGTTGTCGAGGTCGTACTCCGAGGCGTCGAAGAGGCTGAAGCCCTCCGCGTAGGCCTGCATCATCCCGTACTCGACGCCGTTGTGGACCATCTTCACGTAGTGGCCGGCGCCGACCGGACCGAAGTGGTTCCAGCCCGGCCCGTGCTTCTCGGTCGCCGGCGGGGCGAGGACGTCGAGGATCGGCGCGATGCGCTTCACGGCGGCGTCGGGCCCGCCGACCATCATGCAGTAGCCGACCTCCAGGCCCCACACGCCGCCGCTGGTGCCGACGTCCATGTAATGGATCCCGAGCGGCTTCAGGTCGGCCGCCCGCACCTTGTCGTCCGTCCAGCGGGAATTGCCGCCGTCGATGATCGTGTCGCCCTTCTCCAGCAGCTTGGCGAGCTTGTCGACGGCGTCCTGGGTGATCTGCCCGGACGGCACCATCAGCCAGACGGTCCGCGGCGCGTCGAGCTTCTTGACCAGGTCGGCGAGCGACGTCGCCGGCCGCGCTCCGGCCGCCTTGGCCTTCTCGCGCGCGCCCTTGTCCGGGTCGAACGCGACGACGTCGTGGTCGGAGTCGCGCTTGATCCGCGCGACCATGTTGCCGCCCATCCGGCCGAGGCCGACGAAACCGATCTGTGCCATGTGTCGTTCTGTTCCTTGCTGGTTAGGCGATCAGCGCGCGGACGCGCTCGGTGAGGTGGCGGACGGCGGCGACCGGGTCGTCGCCGAGCGTGATGCGCTCGGCCGGCAGCCCGTGCGAGCGCAGCGTCTCCAGGTCCCCGATCGCCTGCGCGGCCTTCAGGACCTCGAAGCTGTAGTCCTGCCCGGGGATCTCCACGTCCTCCGGGGCGGCGTGGAAGAGCTGCAGGAAGCGGCCGTGCTTCGGGCCGCCCTTGTGCAGCTGCCCGGTGGAGTGCAGGAAGCGCGGGCCGTAACCGAACGTCGTCGTCGACTGCGTGGTGTCCCGGATCGCGGCACGCAGCTCGCTGATCGCCTCGTCGAACGCCTCCGACGGCGCGACGTACCCCATGATCGCGACGTAGGACGGCGGGCCGGCGTCGCGCAGCAGCTCCTGCAGCTCGTGGTCGTGCGCGTCGGCCTGCGCGGGCGTCCGCGCCTCCAGGGCCTTGGCCGTGTTGTCCTTCGCCTCCTGCACGTTCGGCTGGTCGAACGGGTTGATCCCGAGGACCCAGCCCGCGATCGCCGTCGCGAACTCGGCGGTGAAGAACAGCTGCCCGAGCGCGGTCGGGGCGTCGGCCGCCGAGTAGTGCGCGATGATCGTCGGGTGGCCGGCCGCCGCGAGCTCGCGCAGGCGCGCGTCGTGCGTCCCGTCTGAGCCCTCGTCGCCGTTGCGCACGTGGACGAAGACGCGGTCCGCGCCGTAGGACTCCACCGCGCCGAGCGGCTCGTCGGCCACCGGGAGGATGCCCGTCGGCTTGTCGGAGGCGTCGGGGTGCGGGTTCGTCTTGCCCGTCGATTCCGCCACGAGCTGCTCGACCCACAGCGCCCAGGAGTCCAGCGGCGGGTCGATGAGGAAGGTCAGCTTGTCGCGGCCGTGGGCGGCGAGCTCGCCGAGCGTCGCGCCGAGCCACAGGCCGACCGTGCCGATCTGGGTGTCCAGCGGCCGGCAGGCTGCCGCGGCGATCTCCGCGCCCTGCAGCACCGCGGCGACGTCGACGCCGCTCAGCGCCGCCGGGACGAGGCCGAAGTACGACAGCGCGCTGTAGCGGCCGCCGATGTTCTCGTCGTTGAGGAAGGTGCGGCGGAAGCCGTGCTCCTGCGCGAGGTCGACGAGCTTGGAGCCCGGGTCGGTGATCGCGACGAAGTGGCGGCCGTCCGGCTGCAGCGCGTGGAAGTGCGCGAAGGCGGAGAGGGTCTCGATCGTCCCGCCGGACTTCGTGGCGACGACGTAGAGCGTCGCGCCCGGGTCGGTGACCGCTTCGACATCCTTGACCGCCTGCGCGTCGGTCGAGTCCAGGACGTGCAGCGCGGGGAAGCCCTCCGCGCTGCCGAAGGACCGGCGGAAGACCTCGGGCGCGAGCGAGCTGCCGCCCATGCCGAGGACGACGACGTCGCGGATGCCGTCGCCGCGCACCTCGTCGGCGAAGGCGGCCAGGTCGGCGGCCTCGGGCTTCAGCCGGTCTGCGATGTCCAGCCAGCCCAGGCGATTCGCGACCTCGGGCTGGTCGGCGGGGCCGAAGACCGTCGGGTCCTTCTTCCACAGGCGGCCGAGGACGTCGTCCTCGGCGGCGGTCAGCAGGCGGGCCTCGACCGCACCCGCGATGACGGGCGGGAGGTTCGCCTCGATGCTCTCGGGGGCCGGGCTGATCATCCGTTGTCCGCCTCGTTCTTGGCCGCGTCCGCATCCCCGGCCTCCGCGGCCTCCTTGCGCTTCTTCTCGATGCCCTCCAGCAGCGACTCCATCGGGGTGACGAACGCGGCGATGCCGTCCGTCAACAGCTTGGCGGTCACGTCGTCCATGTCGATCCCGGCCCCGCCGAGCGCGAGCAGGTCGTGCTCGGGGTCCAGCCCCACCGTCGGCTCCGCGGACGGATCGACCTCGGCGCGCTCGGCGGCGGCCTTCACGGTCGCCATCGGCATCGTGTTCACGGTCTCCGGGCCGACCAGGCCGTCGACGTACATGGTGTCCGGGTAGTCCGGGTTCTTCACCCCGGTGGACGCCCACAGCGGGCGCTGCACGGGGGCGCCGGCGGCCTTGAGCTCGGCGAAGCGCTCGCCGTGGAAGATCTCCAGGAACTTCCGGTAGGCGGCGCGGGCGTTGGCCAGGCCCGCCTTGCCGGACAGCTCCTTCTGGTCCAGCGCCTCCAGGCGCTTGTCGACCTCCGAGTCCACGCGCGAGACGAAGAAGGACGCGACGGACTGCACGTCGAGCGACTGGTTCTCGGCCTCCCGCTGCTCGAGGCCGCGGATGAACGCCTCGGCGACGTCCGCGTACGCGTCCACGGAGAACAGCAGCGTGACGTTGACGTTGATGCCCTCGGCGATCGCGGTCTCGATCGGCCCGAGCCCCTCAGGCGTGCCCGGGATCTTGATCATCAGGTTCGGGCGGTCCACGCGCTGCCAGTACTCCCGGGCCTGCGCGATCGTCTTCTCGGCGTCCTGCGCGAGGTCCGGGTCGACCTCGAAGGAGACGAAGCCGTCCGTCCCGTTCGACTCGTCGTAGACGGGCCGCAGGATGTCCGCCGCGTCCTGGACGTCCTTGATCGCGATGGCCTGGTAGATCTCGCGGGCGTCCTTGCCCTCGGCGACGAGCTGCGCGATCTGCTCGTCGTACTCCTCCGCACCGAGGATCGCCTTCTCGAAGATCGCGGGGTTGGAGGTCAGGCCGCGGAGCGAGAACTCCTTCACCATCGAGGCCAGCTCGCCGGTCTGGATCAGCCCGCGGCTGATCTGGTCGAGCCAGGGGGCGGTGCCGGCTTGTGCGAGGGCCGCCAGTCGGGGGTTGACGGTCGTGTCGGTCGAGCTCATGAGGCGGGGACTCCTGGGGGGATCGAGGGTGGGGAGGCCGGGGAGGCTTCGATCGCGGCGATCTCGCCGAGGCGGCGGACGTGCCGCTCCTCCCCGCTGAAGGTGGATCCGACGTAGGCGCGCACGAGGACGTCCGCCAGCGCCGCGCCGACGACGCGCGCGCCGAGGCAGAGGACGTTGACGTCGTCGTGCGAGACGCACTGGGCGGCGGTGTAGGTGTCGTGCGCGCAGCAGGCCCGGATGCCGGCGAGCTTGGCCGCCGCCACCGCGATGCCGGCACCGCTGCCGCAGACGATGATCGCGCGGTCGGCGTCGCCCGTGGTGATCGCCCGACCGGCGGCGATCGCGGCGTGGGGGTAGTCGTCCCAGCTGCCGAGGTCGGTGACCTGCGCGCCCGCGGCCCGCGCGGCGGCGGTCACGGTCTCCCGCAGCGGGATCCCTGCGTGGTCGAAGGCCAGGGCGATCCGCAGGCTCATGCCGCGGGCACCGTCCCGCCGATCTCGGTGCGGGCCAGCAGCGCGGCGCCGAGGACGCCGGCACCACCGGCGTGACGCGCCAGGCGGATCGTGGTGGCGGTGCCGATCCCGGGCAGGACGAGCGGCCACGCCGCGGCGATCGCCGGCTGCAGGACGAAGTCGCCCGCGGCCGACCCGGCGCCGCCACCGACCACAACCTCCTGCGGATCGAAGATGTTGATGAGGTTCGCGATGCCGACGCCCAGCCGGGCGCCGAGCAGCGCGAGCGCGTCGATCGCGTCCTGCCGGCCGGCGCGGGCGGCGGTCACGACGGCCGGGCCGTCCGCGTAGCCGTGCTCGAGGCCGAGGGCGTCGAGGACGCGCCCGGCGGCGAGCGCCTCCAGGGACGCGGGCTGCGGGAACCGCTTTTGGCCGGCGGGGGCACCGCGCCTGAGGTCCCCCGCGATGATCATGTGGCCGAGCTCGGCGGCCGCACCCGTCGCCCCGCGGTAGATGCGCCCGCCGATGATGATGCCGCCGCCGACGCCGGTGCCGACGGTCAGCATCACCAGCGAGTCGACGACCACCTCGCCCGTGGCGTCGTCCGTGGCCTCGGCTAGCGCGGCGACCGTGGCGTCGTTGTCGACGACGACCTCCAGGCCGGTCCGCTCGCCGAGCTCCTGCCGCAGTGCGACACCCTGCAGCGGGATGTTCACCGACGAGCGGGCGGTGCCGGTCGCAAAGTCGATGACGGACGGGCAGCCGATGCCGACGAGTGCGTGCTCGTCGCCGTCGGCGGCCTCGCGGATCGCCCGCGTCAGCTGCTCCAGCAGCGCTCCGGTGGACCCCGTCTCGGTCGGAACCGCCTTCGGGGTGGAGAGGTCGGCGCCGTCCAGGACGGCGGTGGCGATCTTCGTGCCGCCGATGTCCACTCCGATGCAGCGCTGCGCCAACGGTCCTCCGATGTCTCTGGGTTACCCGGTGTCCGATCCTAGACACACGCCCGCGGCGGCTCGTGAGGATCCGCTGCGACGGGTTCCCGCCCGAGCCGGGTCGACGGCGGCCACGCCGGCGCGCCACGGGCCCCCTCAGGGCCGCGCGCCGGCCAGCGCGTCGATCATCCGCGGCAGGTCCGCGGGCTCGGTGATCGGCGTGAGGACGAACGTCGTGACGCCGCCCTCGGCGAACGCGGTGAGCCGCTCGCGCATCCCGGCCTCGTCGCCGAACAGGAAGATCTCGCGCATCAGGTCCTCGTCCACGAGCTCCAGTGCCCGGGGGCGGTCCCCGCCGTGCCAGGCCTCGGCCACCGGGTCGATCTGCTCCCCGAAGCCGAGCCAGCGGAAGAACTCGGTGTAGACGGGCACCGTCCCGTACGCGCAGAACATCCACTTGGCCAGCGGCATCGCCTCCGCCTCGGGCTTCGGGATGCAGAAGAAGCGGCAGACGAGCTCCTTCTCGGGCGCGCCGAACGCGTCCGCCACCTGCCGCGCCCCGCTCACCGGCAGCCAGTTCGTGAAGGCGCCGTCCGCGACCTCCGCGGCCAGACCGAGCATCTTGCCCCGCAACGCCGCCAGCACGATGGGGATCTCGTGCGCCGGCGCGACCTCGAGCCGGAACCCGCCGAGGCCCCGTTCCCCGCGCAGCACCGGCCGCAGCCGCTCCACCGCTTCGCGCACCTGCGACAGCGGCTTGACGAACGGCACGCCGTTCCAGCGCTCGACGATGACGTCGGAGGACGAGCCGAGCCCGAGGACGAAGCGGCCCTCGCTGAGGTCCGCGAGTGCCGCCGCGTGCTGCGCCAGGACCGCGGGCCCGCGGGTGAAGGGGTTGACGATCCCGGTCCCGAGGCGGACGCGGTCGGTCACGGCCGCCGCGAGCACGAGCGGCGTGAAGCCGTCGGCGCCCGCGGTCTCGCCCGTCCACAGGTCGTCGTATCCCGCGGCCTCGGCGGCGCGGTAGAGGTCGGCGTGCTGCGCGAGCGGCACCCCGGTGAACGGGACGGTCAGCCCCCAGCGAATCTCAGGCATCGTGCTGCCGGCCCTCGAACCCCACGAAGCTGTCGCGCGCGCCGCTCACGGCGGGCAACCTACCCGTTAGCGTGCTTCCGATGGAGTCGCTGGAGGGGATCGCGGACGCCGACGCGGTCCTTGGCCGCCCGTTCCCGCTGCCGGACGTCCCGCTGCCGCTGACGCGTTGGGTGGAGGTGCGCCGCACGGGCCCCGGTGCCGAGGTGGAGTGGAACCTCGACGACACGCGGCCCGGCCGTCCTGGCCGCCTGGCCCTGTACGCCGCCCCGGCGGATCGTGGCGCCGCGCCGGACCAGCTCGCGCCGGACGCCGAGCGGACCCGCACGCCCCAGGGCTGGATCGTCGCCCGCGACCCCCTGCCGGCCGCCCAGGACTCGCTGCGGCCGGTGCTCCAGGTCACGTGGGAGCACGACGGCCTCGCGCTCCGCCTCACCGCACAGGGGCCGTGGGAGCTCGCCGCGGTCCTGCGGATCGTCGGGTCGCTGGCGCGGTGACCGCCGCAACCTCGGCCGGCCCCCGGCGTTTTACGGGCATCACCCGCCCGCGCCTCGCTCTCGCCCTGCCCCTGCTCGCCGCCACGCTGGGGGTCTTGGCCCCGGCCGCCGCGCCTCCGGCGGCGCGCGCGAGCGCCACCCAGCAGTCGATGTTCCAGGACGACAACCTGCTGCTCTTCCGCGGCGACGAGACCGCCGACCGGACGCTGCGCGAGCTCAAGGGCCTCGGCGTCACGGCCGTCCGCGTCACCGTGCCGTGGCGGGCCTTCGCCCCGGACCACCGGGCGCTCACGCGGCCCGCCGCGCTGACCGACCCGACCGATCCCGCGCAGTACGACCCCGTCGTCTTCGACCTCCACGACCACCTGCTGCGCGTGGCGAACCGGCTCGGGATCAGGGTCCTCTTCAACGTCACCGGCGGCGCCCCGGCCTGGGCGACCGGCCGGCGCGGGCGCGGCGCGAGGAAGGTGTTCGTCAGCCTGCAGTACAAGCCCGACCCGAAGGCCTTCCGGCAGTTCGTGCAGATGCTCGGTACGCGCTACGACGGCACCCACACCGACGAGAACCAGGGCGGCGCGAAGCTGCCGCGCGTCGACATGTGGTCGATCTGGAACGAGCCGAACCAGGGCGCCGGGCTGCAGCCGCAGTGGGAGCGCACGCCGAAGAACCGCTACGTCCCGGTCGCGCCGCGGATCTACCGCGGCCTCGCGCAGGGCATGCTCAGCGCGCTCAGGGTGACCGGCCACGGCGGCGACACGATCCTGCTGGGGGAGACGGCGCCGCGCGGCGTCAACCGACGGACGATCACGGGCAGCCTGCGGCCCGTTCCGTTCCTCGCCGGGGTCCTGTGCCTGAGCGCCCAGAGCCTCGCGCCGCTGACGGGCCGCGCCGCGAGCGACCAGGGCTGCGACCGCAGGAGCGCCTCGCGGCGCCTGGCCGTCACCGGCTACGGCCATCACCCGTACTCCATCGTCTCATCGCCGGACACCCCGGACCCGGATCCGCGCGACATCACGCTGGCCGACGCCCCGCGCCTGGGCCGGCTGCTCGACGCGGGCGCCGCCGAGGGCGTGCTCCCGGCCGGACTGCCGTACTGGTGGACCGAGTACGGCTGGCAGACCCTGCCGCCGGACCCGGTCCGCGGCGTCGACCCGCTGCGGCAGGCGCAGTGGCTCGCCGAGGCCGAGCGCCAGACGCGCAGCGACCCACGCGTCGCGGCGCTGACGCAGTTCCTGCTGGTCGACGACCTGCCGCGGGACGAGCCCGGCCAGACGCTCGAGCGCAAGTGGGGGACCTACCAGACGGGTCTGCGCCTGGCCGACGGCACCGCCAAGCCCGGCTACGACGCCTACCGGATGCCGTTCGCGATCACGGCCGGCTCGCGGCCCGGCCGCCCGGCGACGGGCTTCGCCTTCGTGCGACCGGTCGCCGGCGGGGCCGTCACGGCCGCGACCACGCTCCAGCTCCAGCACGCGCCCGCCGGCAGCGAGGAATACGCCGACGTCGGGGCCCCCGTCGACGTCCCGGCGAGCGGGCTGCTCGACGTCCCCATTCCGATGCTCGAGCCGGGCCGCTACCGCTTCCGCTGGTCCCCGCCCGCTGCTCCCGCGCCGCCGCGCGGCGGCATCCCGGGACTGCTCGCCCCGGCCCCGAGCGTCGTCGCGCCAGCGGTCTTCACGAGCGCCGTGGCGAGCGTCCCGGCGCCGTGAGCAAACCGGATAGGGTCGGCCGCGTGGACACGAGCAAGCTCAGCAGAGGTGAGGTCATCGCCGTCATCGGCGGCCTGATGCTCCTCGTCGGCGTCTTCCTGAAGTGGTACGCGGCAGTCAGCGTCAACGCCACGATCGCGGGCGAGAAGGGCAAGGGCTCCTACAGCGCGTGGGACGTGCACAGCATCATGCGCTTCCTGCTCATCGCGGCCGCGCTCGCGCCGCTGATCCTCGCGTACGTGATCCTCCGCGACCACCAGCTCAGCTGGCCGCGCGGGGAGATGACGGCGGTCGTCGCCATCGCCGCGATCGGGCTCATCTTCTACAACGGCGTGGTCGACCGCCCGGGCGACCCGTCCGGCGAGATCAACCTCCGCCTCGGGTGGTACCTCGCCTTCGTCGGCGCGATCCTGATGCTGTCCGGCAGCGTCATGCGCCAGCAGGAGACCGAGATGCGCCGCAAGCCGCCCGGCACGATGTAGCGCGTTCGGGGACAATCGGCCGATCCGTCCCCTGCCCGAAGGATCCTGCTCATGAACGAGAACCACTCGTTCGGCCGTCCCGACCGCAACCTCGCGCTCGAGCTCGTCCGGACGACCGAGGCCGCCGCCCTCGCCGCCGCCCGCTTGATCGGCATGGGCGACAAGATCGCGGCCGACCAGGCCGCCGTCGACGCGATGCGGATCGTCCTCGACACCGTCGCGATGGACGGCCTCGTGGTCATCGGCGAGGGGGAGAAGGACGAGGCGCCCATGCTCTACAACGGCGAGAACATCGGCGACGGGACCGGCCTGTCCGTGGACATCGCCGTCGACCCGCTGGAGGGCACGACCCTCACCGCGAAGGGCATGCCCTCGGCGCTGAGCGTCATCGCGCTGGCCCCGCGCGGCACGATGTTCGACCCGGGCCCGTGCGTCTACATGACGAAGATGGCGGGCGCGACCGACATTGCCGACCTGCTGGACCTGGACCGGCCGATCGCCGAGACGCTGGGGCTCGTCGCGGACCGCCGTGACGTCGACATCCGCGACCTGATGGTCGTGGTGCTCGACCGGCCGCGGCACGAGGAGGGCATCGCCGCCATCCGCGAGGCCGGCGCCCGCGTCCGCCTGATCGCCGACGGCGACGTGTCCGCCGCCCTGCTGGCCGCGAGCCCGCGCTCGCCCGTCGATCTGCTGTGGGGCGTGGGCGGCACCCCTGAGGGCGTCATCAGCGCGGCGGCGCTCAAGAGCATGGGCGGCGCGCTCGTCACGCGGCTCTACCCGCGGGACGCCGCCGAGCGCCAGGCCGCGCTCGACTACGCGAAGGACCACGAGGACTACGACCTGGACCGGCAGATGACGCAGGACGACCTGGTCACCGGCGACGACTGCTTCTTCAGCGCGACCGGCGTCACCGACGGCGACGTGCTGCAGGGCGTCCGCTACCAGGGTCGGCGCTCGGCGACGACGGAGTCGCTCGTCATGCGCTCCCGGTCGGGCACCACGCGCCGCATTCTCGCCACCCACAACCGCGAGAAGCTGCGCGAGTACAACGGGGAGCGCTACGGCTGAACCCTCGCCCGGGGGGCTCGGCTGAACCCTCGCCCAGGGGCTCGGGTTCAGTCGGAGGTTCCTCGCCTGGCGGCTCGGAACCTCCGGCGCAGACGGCCCGAGCCGCTCGGTGCCGAGGGCCCGAGCCACGAAGGACGGCCCGAGCCGCTAGGCGAGGGCCGTCCCCTTGTCCCGCGCCTTCTCCGGCTCGGGCGTGTCGTCCACGGTGTCCGGGTGGTTCCAGCGCCCGGTCACGGACTCCTCCAGGTCCCGCGAGACCAGGCGGCGCAGGAAGCCGTAGGTCACCAGGACGTGGATCCGCGACTGGGTGTTCGTGTAGACCCAGCGGCTGAGGACGTGCGCGATCTGCGGGTAGAAGCTCGCGACCTCGACCTCGACGTTGACGCGCTCCATACCCGCCTCGGCGCCCGGCCGGCGACGGACGTCGATCTCCAGGTACCCGTCCTTGCCCCGGCCGTTGGAGGCCACGAGCAGGCCGGTGTCGATCGGCCAGCGCACGATGCCGCGCTCGGCGTTCATCTCGTACTCCGGCGGCTTGAAGCTCAGCAGGACCAGCGGCCGCCGCAGCAGCACGACGTCCCGGCCGTCGTCCCGGTATTCGACGCGGATGAGGCCGAACGTGCAGCGGCTGAGGAAGGACCAGTAGGTGCGCGCGAGGCGCTCGAGCATGGCGGGGTTCCACAGCTCCCCGAAGGCGTCGTCCGGCAGGTCGATGTCGGCGGACTGGATCGAGTGGACGGCGCCGTGCTCGTCGACCCCCGTGTCGTCCGACGGGTCGTGCACCACGGCGCCCTTGATGACGGCCGTGTGGGGTCGCAGGCGCAGGAACGCGAGCGCCGCGCCGACGAGCAGGACGACCAGGGCGAAGAGCTTCCCGGAAGGCTTCATGTGGCCCCCCATCATGACGGCCGGGGCGCGGCGAGCGCCGCGCGGACGGCGTCGTCGAAGCCCAGCGGCTCGTCGTTGATCCCTGGTGGCGGCGGGTTCCGCACGACGGTCTCGGCGCTGAGGCCGTCGACCAGCGGCCGCACCAGGCCCGCCTGGATCGGGGTGAAGAGGGCGACCCAGTGCGAGGACAGCGACGGGGTCAGGACGGGGACCTTGAGGATGAGCGGCCCCCGCTTGCCGGCGACCTTCGCGAAGCGGCCCATCATCTCCCGGTAGGTGAGGACGTCGGCGCCACCGAGCTGCACCTCTGCCGGGGCGGACGGGCGTTCCGCCAGCGCGGCGAGCGCGTTCACCACGTCGCCGATGGCGATCGGCTGCGAGCGCGTGTCGACCCACTTGGGCGTGAGCATCAGCGGCAGGCGGGTGACGAGGTGGCGCACGATCTCGAAGGACGCGCTGCCGGCGCCCAGCACCATCGCCGCGCGGGCGTAGACGAAGCCCGGCACCTTCGCGCGGAGGATCTCGGCGACCTCGTTGCGGCTGCGCAGGTGCTCGGACGCCTCGGTGGCGCTGCCGCCCTCCAGCCCGCCCAGGTAGACGGTCCGCCCGACCCCCGCGCGCGCCACGGCGTCCCCGAAGGTGCGCGCGCCCTTGCGGTCGGCTTCCGCGAAGTCCTGCCCGTTGCCGTTGCCCATGGCGTGCACCAGGTAGTAGGCGACGTCCGCCCCGGCGAGCGCCTCGTCCAGGCCGGCGCCGCTCATCACGTCGCCCTCGACGATCTCCACACCCTCGGGCAGCTTGCCCCGCGCGCGCTCCGCGTTCCGGGCCAGGCAGCGGACCGTGTGCCCGCGCTCCAGGAGCACGGGGGCCAGTGTGCCGCCGACGTAGCCCGTCGCGCCGGTGAGCAGGATCGTGCGATGGGCAGGGCTCTCGGGAAGGTCCACGTGCCCGGTACGTACCCGGAAGCAGCGAAGATGAGCCATGGTCCGCGGTGCCTCGTAACCTTCGCAGCCTTCGGGAGGACAGGCGCGCCCCTTGTCCGCCGCGTTCTCCCGGGCACTGAACCCATGACCGGACTCACCATCAAAGACGTCGCCGCGCAGACCGGTGTCGCCGCGGGCACCATCCGCATGTGGGAGCAGCGGTACGGCTTCCCCGATCCCGGCCGCACCGCGGGCGGGTACCGGGTCTACAGCGAGGGCGACGTGGAGGCCCTGCGCCGCGTGGTGGCCTACCGCCACCGCGGCCTGTCGGTGCCCGCCGCCATCGAGCGCGCGGCCGAGACCGGGGGGCCGGCGGACCATCCGTCGATCTACGCCGCCGTCGCCGCCACCGACCACGGCGCCAAGCCCCAGGTCCTGCGGAAGGGGACCCTGGTGGCCATGAGCCGCGCGATCGAGCACGAGGCGCTCGCCCAGGCGAGCTCGCCGATGCTCTTCGGCGCCTTCCAGCACGAGCCGTTCTACCGCGAGGTCGAGCCGCGCTACCGCAGCATGTCGCGTTTCGCGGACGCGGCCGTCGTCTTCGCGGACTTCGAGCGCGTGGGCCGGCCCGAGGGCGGCCCGATCGAGATCCCCGTCGGCCACGAGGACAAGCTCGGCAACGAGTGGGCGGTCATCGTCGACGCCCCGGGCTACAGCGCGTGCCTGCTGGCGTGGGAGGTCCCCGGCATCACCCAGCCCGGCGATCCGGAGGACATGAGCCGCCGGTTCGAGGCCATCTGGACGCTCGACCCGCACGCGACGCGCAGGGCCGCGGAGGTCGCCGCCCGCCTGGCCGGCCGCGCCGACTCCGCGCTCGGCGAGGAACTCGCGGAGATGCTCGAGGACCGCCCGATGGCGATTGAGCAACCGGTTCCCGGGCTCACCGCCCTCACGAACCGGATGATCTCCTACCTGGAGAAGTAGCTCCGGCGGGTCGTTCCGGCGCCCCCACGGTCAGAGCAGCTCGATCTCGACCGTCTCGCCCGCGCGCAGCGTGCCCTCGCCGGCGGGGACGCGGGCCAGGCCGTCGGCGCCGCGCATCGACGTCAGCACGTGGGAGCCCTGCGGGCCGGTCAGCGTGGCCCGGCCCTCGCGGAGGGTGACGCGGACCAGCTCGTCGCGGCCCGGCGTGCGCGGGACGTCGTCCGCCAGCGGCAGCCGGACGCGGCGCGCGGCCGGATCGGCGCCCTGCAGCGCCCGGAGGGCGGGCCGCGCGAAGAGCAGGAAGGTCACCATCGCGCTGACCGGGTTGCCCGGCAGGCCGAAGACGAGCTTCTCGCCCTGGGTCCCGAACCACGTCGGCTTGCCCGGTCGCAGCGCCACGCGCCAGAAGTCCTCGTGCACGCCGGCGGCGCCGAGCGCCGGCTTGACGTGGTCGTGCGGGCCGACGGACACCCCGCCGGAGAGGATCAGCACGTCGCTCGCCGCCAGCGCGCCCGCGATCGCCGCGCGCGTGGCGTCGGCGGTGTCGGCGACGTGCTCCCGCCGGACGCAGACCGCACCCTCCGCCGTCGCGAGCGCCGCGAGCG
>JAOPZU010000409.1 GCA_025963955.1 Solirubrobacterales bacterium | reverse complement strand
GTAGAAGGCCACGGCGGCGTCCTGGTCGTGGACCCAGAGCTGGGTGCTGGCGATGCTGATCATGCGGGACTCCTTGGAGCGGGTGTGAACGGTGTGCCGGCCACGCTAGTCCGGCGCCGGTCCGCTGTCTTCTCCAAACGTGCGGTGTCGCGGCCGGGCGTGGGCGCGCACCACGCACGCCGGGACGCGGGCCTGCAGCGCAGCGGGCGGGAAGCTCGCGCGGTAGGCCGTCGGCGGCATGCCGTAGGTCCGGGTGAAGCTGGAGGTGAAGGAGCCGACGCTCTGCAGGCCGACCGCCACGCAGACCTCGGCGACCGAGCGGTCGGTCCCGCGCAGGAGTGCGGCGGCGCGCTCCAGGCGCCGGGTCAGCAGGTAGGCGTGGGGCGCCACGCCGAAGGCCTCGCGGAACGCGCGGCTGAAGTGCGCCCGGGAGAGGCCGGCGGCGCTCGCCAGGTCGTCGACGCCCAGCGGCTCGGCGTAGCGCGCGTCCGCGAGATCCTTCGCCCGTTGCAGGTGGCGGGCGGCGGGGACGTACACAGGGCTCATCGCCGCCAGCGTACGCCCCGCAGAACGAGCGAAGCCCCGCTGGAGGCCAGCGGGGCTCGGTTCGTGTGGGTGTCTAGCGGTGCAGCAAAGCGCCACCACAGTGGGGGCAGCTCGCGCGATCCGCGACACGCGTTGCGGCCCATTGCCGCAAGCACTTCGCACAGAGGACACGCATGGCGGTCCTCCTTTCTCTTTCGTATTGCCCTACAAGCCTAGCGGTCGGCCGATCCGGCGGGGGCTTGAGCGGGATCTTTCACTCCCGTTCGGCTTCAAGGGCGTCGAGCTCCTCGGTGAGCATGCGGCGCAGGCCGTCGTCGGCCGGAAGCAGCAGGCGCAGCTCGGCGGCGCGGATCGCGGCCGGCAGGTCCCGGCGTCGGACGTAGGCGCCGACGAGGTTGTTGAGCATCCGCATCGCGATCTCGGTCGTGGCCCACGGCCGGACGCTGCGGGTGTCGGCGTCGGCGCCGACCTCCGCGCCGTGGTTGAACGGGTCCAGGAGGATCGGGTCCTCCGCGCCGAAGTGCCCGACGACGAAGTGGCCGGGGAGGCCGACGCCGGCCACCGGCAGGCCGGCGCGGCGCGCGGTCTCGGCGTACACGACCGACAGCAGGATCGGGAGGCCGCGCCGCCGTTCCAGGACGAGGTCGAGCATCGAGTTGTCCGGGTGGTCGTACTGCTCGCGGTCGCCGTCGAAGCGGTGCCGGTCGCCGAGCACGTCCCGGCAGGCGGCGGCCTGCTGCGCGACGTCGTCCGGATCGGCCAGGGCGGCGACGGCCCCGCGCAGCTCGTCCGCCAGCGCGTCGAGCCGGCGCAGCGCGGCGGCGACATCCACGCTGCCCGGGGGCCGCAGTTCCACCGCGAGGGCCAGCGCGAGCTCGTCCAGCGCCGGGATCGGCGCCGCGGCGAGCTCGGCGAACGGGGGGACGGCGGCCACGAGCCCATCCTGCCAGGCGCCGGCCCGGCGGTGGCCGCGCTGTCAGCCCGCGGCCCGCTGACGGAAGGTCGCGCGGTAGGCCGTGGGGCGGGTCGCGGTCGCGCGCTGGAAGTGCAGCCGCAGGTTGGCCGCCGTGCCGAATCCGGCGTCGACGGCGACGCGCTCGATCGGCAGGTCGGTCTGCTCGAGCAGCTCGCGGGCGCGCTGCACCCGCTGGGTCAGCAGCCACTGCTTAGGGGAGAGGCCGGTCTCTGCGCGGAAGCGCCGGGTGAACGTGCGCTCGCTCATGTGCGCGTGGCGGGCGAGGCGGTCCACGTCGAGCGGGTCGGCCAGGTGGGCCTGCGCCCAGGCCCGCGTGGCGGCGAGGCCGTCGTCCGACGCGGCCGGGACCGGCGCCAGGATGAACTGCGCCTGCCCGCCCTCGCGGTGCGGCGCGACCACGTTCCAGCGCGCCACGGCGTTCGCCGCCTGCGCGCCGCGGTCCCTCCGCAGGACGTGGAGGCAGAGGTCCATGCCGGCCGACAGGCCGGCCGAGGTGAGCACGTCGCCGTCGTCGACGTAGAGGACGCCGGGGTCCACGTCGACCGCGGGGAACCGTGCTGCGAGCTGCTCGCAGTAGCCCCAGTGGGTGGTCGCCCGGCGGCCGTCGAGCAGCCCGGCGTGGGCCAGGACGAAGGCGCCGGTGCAGATCGACATGACGCGCGCGCCGCGGGCGTGAGCCTCCCGCAGGGCCGCGAAGACGCGCTCGAGCCCGGCGACGGCGTCCGGCATCGTCCCGGGGACGATCACGAGCTCGGCGTCCGCGAGCGCCTCGAGCCCCGCCTCGACCTGGAGCGTGATGCCGCTCGTCGTCATCACGCGGCCGCGGCGCAGGCCGCACGTCGTGAGCACGTAGTGCTGGTCGGGGCGCTCGGGCCGGGACACCCGCGGGCCGAAGACCTGCATCGCGGTCCCGACGTCGTAGAGGACGACGCCGTCGAGCAGGAGCATGGCGACACGCATGGCTGGAACTTAGCGAACATTGTCCTTCCCGCCACTGGTGGGACGGGTCGGCGTCCGCGAGGATCCGGCTCGTGTCCCGTCGTCTTCCCCACCGGGCCTGGATCGTCGCCGCCGCCGGCTTCGTCGTCATGCTCGCCTCGGCGGCGATCCGGGCGACCTTCGGCGTCCTCATGGAGCCGCTCATGGACGAGTTCGGCTGGAGCCACTCGGCCATCTCCACGGCGGCCTCGGTCAACCTCGTCGTCTTCGGGCTCAGCGCGCCGTTCGCCGCGACGCTGACCGAGCGCTTCGGCCTGAGGCGCGTGGTGTCGGTCGCCCTGGTCCTGATCGGGCTGAGCGCGGCGGCGGTCACGCAGGTGACCCAGCTGTGGCAGCTCTACCTGACGTGGGGCCTGGTGGCCGGCGCCGCGACGGGCGCCGTGGCGCCGGTGCTCGCTGCCACGATCGCGGGGCGCTGGTTCGCTCAGCGACGCGGGCTCGTTCTGGGGCTGCTGACCGCGGCGAACTCGACGGGCCAGCTCGTCTTCCTCCCGCTGATGGCGCACCTGACCCACCACGGCGGCTGGCGCTGGGTGATGGGCGTGGTCGCGATCGCGGCGGCGCTCGCGCTCGTGGTGGCGGTGCTCGCCCTGCGCGACCGGCCCGCGGTCGGCGAGGCGCCGTACGGCGGGACGGCCGAGCTCGCGGTTGCCGCGCCGGCCCGGCGGCCGTCCACCGTCGGCGTGCTGCGGGAGGTCGTGCGTGATCGCATCTTCCTCGCGCTCGCCGGCTCGTTCTTCGTCTGTGGGGCGACCACCGTCGGCCTCATCGCCGTGCACCTGATCCCGGCCGCGCACGACCACGGGATCCAGGCGGGACAGGCCGCGAGCCTGATGGCGGCGATGGGCGTCCTGGACATCGCGGGAACGACCGGGTCCGGCTGGCTGACCGACCGCTTCGACGCCGGCCGCCTGCTGATCGGCTACTACACCGGGCGCGGGATCTCGCTGCTGATCCTGCCCTTCGCGCTGTCCCTGCAGGGGCCGACGCTCACCGCCTTCACGGTCTTCTACGGGCTGGACTGGATCGCCACGGTGCCGCCGACGGTCGCGCTGGTCACGCAGCGCTTCGGCCGCGAGAAGGGGACGGTCGCCTTCGGCTGGATCTTCGCCGCCCACCAACTCGGCGGGGCGGCGGCCGCATGGGCCGCCGGCTTCACGCGCGACGCATCCGGCAGCTACGACGGCGTCTTCTTCGTCTCGGCCCTCCTGTGCGTCGGGGCGGCGGGCATGCTCCTCGCCGCGCGCACCAACCGCGTGCGGCCGCTGGTGGCGCCGGCCTAGGGGCGGGCGCTCTGGGGTGGGTCGGTTGGGGTTTGTGAGGGGCGGCCGGGGCCTCGGGGCGCGGGCGCGGTGGTTGGGGCGGGGTGCGG
>JAOPZU010000399.1 GCA_025963955.1 Solirubrobacterales bacterium | reverse complement strand
GCGGCGCTGTGGCGGATGGGGGCGGCCTCACCCGGGATCCGGTTGCAGCGACGGCCGGCCGGCGGCGGCCCGGTCGAGGACCTGGGCACGCAGCTGGCGCTGCCGCTGGCGCCGCCGACCGCTCCGGGGCTTCCCACGCTCAGCGACTGGGACGCGATGATCGCCGACTACGCCAGCACGGGGGTGACGACCGCGGTGCACCCCGTCCGGCTGCTGCGGGAGGAGCTCGACGGGCAGCGGGCGACGTCGAGCCTCGGCCTGCGCCGGGTGCGGCACAACACGACCGTGCGGGTCGGCGGGCTCGTGGTGGCCCGTCAGCGCCCGGGCACCGCGAAGGGCATCGTCTTCATGCTCATCGAGGACGAGGGCGGGACCATCAACCTCATCGTGCCGCCGGACATCTACGACCGGCACCGGCTGCTCGTGCGGACCGAACCGTTGGTCGTCGCCGAGGGCCGGCTGGAACGCCACCCCGCCGCAGGCGGCCAGGTGAACGTCCTGACCCGCCGGCTGTGGGCGCTGGAGGCCCCGGACCGACCGCTCGCGGAGGTCAAGGACTTCTCTCCCCTGGACCTGCGCGAGCTCGAGCGCCAGCAGGCCGAATCGCAGCTGGCGACCGCCGCCGGCGGGGGTGGCGGGGACTTCCGTGCGGTCGCGCCGCCGGTGATGAACTTCGGCGCCGGACGGCGGCGATGAGGCCCGCCGAGGGGCCCGCGGTGGCGGGCGCGCCACTCCTTCCCACGGTGCTCCCACGCACGGTAGGCTGGCCCGCGTGATCGCCACTGCCGCCTTCGTCCTCGCGTTCCTGGCCATCGGTGCCACGGTCGTGTTCCTCGCCCTCGGCGGGGGCCCCAAGGGCGCCCGCGAGAACCTGCACCGCCAGAGCCGCTCCGGGAGCCGCACCGCGCTGACGGTCACCGCCGTCATGGTGGTCGCCTTCGGCTTCGGGATCCCGGTCGCCGTACTCGCCGCGAACAAGGACAACCAGTCCAAGCAGGCGCCCGGCGGCGTCAAGCTCACCGCCTCCCAGCAGGCGGGTCGCAAGGTCTTCGCCAAGAACTGCTCGACCTGTCACACGCTCGCCGCCTCGAACTCCGTCGGCAAGGTCGGGCCCAGCCTCGACCAGATCCGTCCGCCGGCCGGCCTCACCCTGAACGCGATCAAGCTCGGTCGCGCCCGCGGCATGGGCCAGATGCCCGCCGGCCTCATCGACGGCCTGGAAGCGAAGAACGTCGCGTCCTACGTCGCGCGGGTCGCCGGCCGGAACTGACGCCGCGCCCCCTGAAGGGGCTGCCGTGGTAGATCGCCACGCCGGCCGACCGGCAGCAGTCGCCGAGGAAGGTCATGTCGGCCACCGAACGCGCCGCCCTGCAACTTCTCGTGCAGAACTCTCGGCTTTGCAGGGATTTCGCTCGCTGGTACGATGAAGCGAGGTTCTGCCGGGGCCGGGGGTAGTGTCACCCTGCCGCTTGCGCGGTGTTGGTCCGGGGGAAGCAGCACCTGCCGTAATCACATATGACCGAGATCTCAGACGACCGATCCTGGTGGGCCGACGTGGAGCATCTGCGCCCTGGCGCCGATGCCGCCGTCCTCACCCGACCGCGGCCCGAACGCGAAGCCGCCGCGGAGCCCTCCGAGCCCGACCGCGACGAGGTGCCGCCCGCCCGCCGCGGGCGCATCACGGGCGTCCGCCTCGCTGACCCCGCCGACGAGCGCCCCGCTGTCCTGCGCCGCGCCGACGCCGCCTCGTTCGCGCAGGCCTGGGACATCGACACGAGCTTCGCTCCGGCCGCGCGCGGCCCCGAGTCGCGGGAGATCGTCCTTTCCGGCCGTGCCGCAACGGCCGCGGACGGCCGCGCGGAGGCCGTCGACGGCCGTTCGCCGGCCCGCCGCCCCGCCGCTCGCGGTCAGGGGAGCCCCGATCGCCCGACGGTCCGCATCACCGGCAACCCGGGACTGCACGCCGACATCGCCGAGCGACGTGCCCTGCGGGAGATCGAGCCCCGATCTTCACGGACCCCGGCCGAGCGCGTCGCGCACCGCCCGGACCGCATCGCCATGTGGGCCGTCATGCTCGGCCTGCTGCTCGTGATCATCGCGGCCACGAGCTCCTCCGCCGGCATCTCGTAGCGCCTCGACGCCCCGAGGCGCGCGGGACCGCGGGATCGCCCGCGCCCGCCGCGCCCGTCCTCAGCCGCGCTGGACCACCACGGCCACCTCGGCGGCTCCCGGCGCAGCGACGACCCGCACCGTCCGGTCCGTCAGGCCCGACAGCACGCGCCCGCCGGTGACGCGCACGGTCCAGCTCCCGGGCATCGACGCCGGCGGCACCGCGATCGTGCTCACCCGGCTCTCGTCGACGTACGTCCCCGGTCCCGTTGGTCCCGTCGGCCCGGTCGGCCCCGTCGTCCCCGTCCCCGACTCGGGACCCGCCGCACCGCCCGGAGCCCGCACCGTCGACCACCGCACGCTCAGCCGTCCGGCCGCCTCCTCCCACGCCCAGCCCAGCGGCGTCCCCGCGATCACCACGGGCGCCGGCCGGGCCAGCACGGCGAGCTTCTGGGCCTTCACGGTGTCGGGGCCGGGCGGCCGGTCGAGCCGCCGCACGAGCCCCTCATGCGGCCGGGCGCAGCAGGGGTCCTCGTTGAAGTAGGCCCAGT
>JAOPZU010000263.1 GCA_025963955.1 Solirubrobacterales bacterium | reverse complement strand
CTCGACGCCGCCGCACCGGGCGCGCTGGACGTGGCGGTCCTCGTCGCCGGCCCGCGCCTGGCCCTGCTCAAGCGCGCCTACGCCATGCGGACGGGCGGCCTCACCGGGCAGGACGGCGTCCTCCACGCGCGGGGGACCACGGTGCGCGTCACCGGCACGCCGGAGTTCAACGTCGACGGAGACGTGCGGCGGGTGCCGGACGGCCGCTTCACCCTCGGCCGCCGCGTCCGCGTCGTCGTCGGATGAGGACGCCGCGGGCGCGGCACGCCTACCCCGTGGCGGTGGGCGCGGCCGGCGCGGAGCGGGCGCTGACGCTGATCCGCCGGGAGCTCTAGGAGCCGAGCCCGAACCCCACGCGCTGCTCCTCCTTGTCCACCTTGAACCACAGCACGTGGTTCAGGTTGAGCTTCACCGTGCCGTCCTCGGCGGCGACGGTGTGCCACCCCTCGGTGCCGACGACGTCCTGCAGCTTGGCGAGCTCCTCGTCGGAGACGCGGAGGGCGACGGGCGGGCTGGCGTGGAAGCCGATGGAGATGCGCTGGGCCATGGCGATGAGCCTAGTGGTCCGCGGGCTGGACGATCTCGGTCAACACGCCACCCGTGGACTTCGGGTGCACGAACGCCACGCTGGAGCCGCGGATGCCGATGCGCGGCGTGGTGTCGATGAGCTGGATGCCCGCCGCGGTCAGGCGCGCGAGCTCGGCCACGATGTCCGTCGTCTGGTAGGCGACGTGGTGGATGCCCGGGCCCTTCTTGGCGAGGAATTTGCCGACCGGCGTGTCGTCGCCCAGCGGCGCGAGCAGTTCGACGTGGTTCTCGCCGACGTCGAGCAGCACGGCCTCCACGCCCTGCTCGGTCACCGTCTCGCGGTGGACGAGCGTCATCTCGTAGTCGCGCTCGTAGAGCACGAGCGCGGCGTCGAGGTCGGTCACGGCGATGCCGATGTGGTCGATACGGGAGAACATGGGCGCGAACGCTACCGCGGCGACGGCTCAGGCGATCGCGGGCCCGTCGTCCTTCCCGCGCTCGATCGCGACGACCCGCAGGCCGGGCTCGCCGGGACGCCGCTCGAGCTGGCGCACGCCCTTCATGATGCCGTCGATCGCGTCGCGCTCGAGGACCTCGTGCTCGAGCAGCGCCTCCGCGAACTCCTCGAGCTTCTCCCGGTGCTCCATGATCAGGCGGCGCGCGGCGCGCTCGCCCTCGAAGGCCAGCTCCTGCTGCTCCTCGTCCCGGATGCGGCGCGTCATGTCGCTCACGACGTTGGTGTCGGTGACGGCCTTCGACACCGATGTCGAGGTGCCCATCGCGTACTCGTGGACCATCGCGTGGGTGATCTCGGCGACGCGCAGCAGGTCGTTCGCCGCGCCCGTCGTCACCGCACCGAAGACGATCTGCTCCGCGACGCGGCCGCCGAGCAGGACGGTGATCTGGTCGATCAGCTCCTCGCGGGTCTTCAGGTAGCTGTCCTCGTCCGGCACGTTCATGACGTAGCCGAGGGCGGAGCCGCGCGGGACGATCGAGATCTTGTGGACCGGGTCGGTCGTCTTGAGCAGCTCGCGCGTGAGGGCGTGCCCGGCCTCGTGGTAGGCCACGATCCGCCGCTCGCGCGGGTTCAGGGTGGTGGACGACAGCACGCCCGCGACGACACGCTCCAGGGCGTCGTCCCAGTCGGTCTTGGACAGCGCCAGGCCGGCCCGGCGCGCGCAGAAGATGGCGGCCTCGTTCGCCAGGTTCGCGAGGTCGGCGCCCGTCAGACCGCTCGTCTGCTGCGCGATCACGTCCAGGTCGACGTCCTGCCCGAGCGGCTTGCCGCGCGTGTGGACGTCGAGCACCTTGCGGCGGCCGGCGACGTCCGGCGGCGTGACGAAGACCTGGCGGTCGAAGCGCCCCGGCCGCGTCAGCGCGGGGTCGAGCTTGTCGAGCAGGTTGGAGGCGGCGATGACGATGACGTTCTCGCTGCCGGCGAAGCCGTCCATCTCGACGAGCAGCTGGTTGAGCGTCTGCTCGCGCTCGGAGTTGTTGTCCGACCCGCGCCGCGCGCCGACGGCGTCGAGCTCGTCGATGAAGAGGATGGCCGGCGCGTTCTTGCGCGCCTCGCGGAACAGCCGCCGGATGCGGGCCGCACCGAGCCCGGCGAACATCTCGACGAACGAGGAGGCCGACTGCGAGAAGAACTGCGCGCCCGACTCATGGGCGACTGCCTTGGCCAGCAGCGTCTTGCCCGTCCCGGGCGGGCCGTGCAGCAGGACGCCGCGCGGGACCTTCGCGCCGAGCTTCTTGAAGCGCGCCGGGTCCTTCAGGAAGTCGACGACCTCGCGCAGCTCGGCCTTCGCGTCGTCCACGCCGGCGATGTCGTCCCACCCGATCTCGCTGGAGGCCTCCGGCTTGATCTGCACCGGCTTCGTCTTGGGCATCATCTTCAGCGTCCGGATCAGGACGAAGACGATCGCGAGCATGAAGAGCAGGCCGAACGCCTGACCCCAGTCGGCGACGAACTGCTGGATGCGCTCGGACCAGGACATGGCGAGGGCGTTCACGGGAGCCACAGGTGTCACTATCGAGAACCGCGGCCCGATGCTCAAGTAGCCGGGCGCCGCCGTGGACGACTGGACCATGCGCACGATCACCGCCACCCGCTACGTGACGCCGCTGCGCGAGGGCGGCTCGATGCCCGCCCTGGTCGAGGCGGACGACGACGGGCTGTACGTCCTGAAGTTCCGCGGCGCCGGCCAGGGACCGCGGGCCCTCGTCGCCGAGCTGCTGGCGGGCGAGCTGGCGCGGGCACTCGGGCTGCCGGTCCCGGAGCTCGTGCTCTGCGAGCTCGACCCGCGCATCGGCGTCGCGGAGCCGGACCCGGAGATCCAGGAGCTGCTGCAGGCCAGCGCCGGGCTGAACGTCGCGCTCGACTTCCTTCCCGGGTCCCTCGCCTTCACCGACCCGGCGAGCGTCGATCCGGTGCGGGCCGCGGACGTCGTGTGGCTCGACAGCCTCGTCATGAACGTCGACCGCACGCCACGCAACCCGAACCTGCTGCTGTGGCACGGCT
>JAOPZU010000225.1 GCA_025963955.1 Solirubrobacterales bacterium | reverse complement strand
GCGGCGGATCTGCTTCACCGGTCGTACGAGCGGCCCGGACCGGTGCGGGCAGATCCGCGGCTCCTCCTCCCGCGCCGTCGAGCGCCTCTTCCTCCTGGAGGGCCTGACCGTCCGCTGCACGACGATCCGCGCCCGTCACGGCGACAGCGGCGGCCCGGTCTACACCGCGCCCGGGAGCGACGGCGCGGTCCGTGCGGTCGGCATCGTGACCCTGATCGCGGGGCCGCAGGCGCAGATGTGCTTCACGCCGGTGCAGCCGGTCCTCGCCGCGCTCGGCGCGCGGATCGCGACGGCCGAGGCCGGCTGAGCCTCAGCGGCCCTCCCGCAGGAGCGCGCGGCGCACCTTGCCGCTGGTCGTCTTCGGGAGCTCCTCCGCGAAGTCGACGATGCGTGGGTACTTGTACGGCGCGGTCTGCGCCTTGACGTGGTCCTGCAGCTCGCGGGCCAGGGCGTCGCCGGCGTCGACGCCCTCCCGGACCACGACCACTGCGCGGACGACGGATCCGCGCTCCTCGTCCGGCGCTGCGACGACCGCGGCCTCCGCGACCGCCGGGTGGGAGACGAGCGCGCTCTCCACCTCGAACGGCCCGATCCGGTAGCCCGCGCTGATGATCACGTCGTCCGTGCGGCCCTCGAAGTACAGCCAGCCGTCCTCGTCCTCGTGAACCCGGTCGCCCGTGCGCCACAGGCCCGACGTGGCGGCGTCCGGGGCGGCGCCCTCGCCGAGGTAGCCGACGAAGAAGGTCGGGACGCTCGCCGGATCGGCGACGAGCTCGCCGTCGTCGATCCAGAGCCGCACCCCGGGCAGCGGACGACCCATCGAGCCGGGGCGCACCGGCTCGCCGAGGGGCGCGCCCGTCAGCTGGCCGGTCTCCGTCTGGCCGTAGCCGTCGCGGATGTGCAGCCCCGTGGCCGCGTGCCAGGCCCGCAGGACCTCGGGGTTCAGCGCCTCGCCCGCGGCCACCAGGCCACGGAGCAGCGGGAAGTGGCGTAGGGCGACGCGCTTGGCGATGACGCGGTACTCTGTGGGGGCCATGCACAGGACGTGGACGCCCTCGCGCTCGAGCAGGTCCAGGCGCTCGGCGGGGTCGAAGCGGGCGTCGTGGACGAGGGCGGTCGCGCCGCGGATCCACGGCGCGATGAAGACGTTGCGCGCGCTCTTGGACCAGCCGGAGGCCGCCGTGCACCAGACGATCTCGCCCGGGCGGGCGTCGAGCCAGTGCTCGGCCTGTACGCGCTGCCCGCTGAGGTAGCGCTGGGCGTGCAGGACGGCCTTCGCCTCGCCCGACGTGCCGCTCGTGAAGGTGATCAGGCAGGGGTCGGTGGCGGTGAGCTCCGCGGGTTTGGGGATCGCGGCCCCGTCGTGGCGGCCGGCGGGAGCGTCCATGAGTCCCGGCACCCAGACCGTCGGGCCGTCCCAGCCCGCGTCGCGCAGGACCTCGGCGTTCCGCTCGTCCGCGACGACGGCGGCCGGGGCGGCGACCGCCAGCCGCAGCGCGAGGTCCTTCGCGCGCAGCTGCTCGGTGCACGGCAGGACGACGAACCCCTGCCGGAAGCAGGCCGTCATCGCGACGACCCAGTCCGGCCGGTTGCCGACGAGGGTCATGAGCACGTCGCCGCGACGCAGCCCGAGCCCGTCGAGGCGGGCGGCCAGCGCCCGGGACGCGGCGGCGACGGCGCCGAAGCTGTGCTCACGCCGCGCGCCGTCCCGCGCCAGCTCGATGAGCGCGAGGCCGCTCGGATCGGCGGCCTCCACGACGTCGACGGCGAAGTTCATCGCGGGCAGTGTCCCACGCCCCGCCCGCCCGGGACGCGGGATGTCGTGATCGCGCCCGGGTATCCGACTCGTAACCGGGAGGCCGGAGCACCGGTACAGTTCCAAGCCCTCTTTCCCCGCCGTACACCGACGCCAGGAGACACACATGGCCGTGGCAGTCCCGCCCTCAGGCATCACCGAAGACCAGCAGGCCATCATCGAGATGGTCCGCCAGTTCACGGACGAGCAGATCCTCCCGAACGCGGAGCACTACGACCACGAGGATCTCTACCCGGAGCCCATCGTCGAGCAGATGAAGGAGCTCGGCCTCTTCGGGATCACGATCCCGGAGGAGTACGGCGGGCTCGGCCTGGACCTGACGACCTACACGATGGTCGTCGAGGAGCTCGCGCGCGGCTGGATCTCGATCTCCGGCGTCATCAACACGCACTTCATCGGGATCTACCTGCTGCTGAAGTTCGGCACCGACGAGCAGAAGCAGAAGTACCTCCCGCGGATGGCGACGGGCGAGATCCGCGCCGCGTTCTCGCTGTCGGAGCCCGAGCTCGGCTCGGACGTGCAGGCCATCAAGACGGCCGCCAAGAAGGTCGACGACACGACCTACGAGATCAACGGCCAGAAGATGTGGGTCACGAACGGCCTCATGTCCGACCTCGTCTTCGTGCTCGTCAAGACGGACCCGGACAACCCGAAGCGCCACGCCGCGATGACGTGCTTCATCGCCGAGAAGGAGGGCGGCGTCCACGAGAACGAGGGCGATTACAAGGGCCTCGTCGTGCCGCCGACCCTGAAGAAGATGGGCTACAAGGGCGTCGAGTCCACCGAGCTCGTCTTCGACGGCTACCGCTGCCCGGCGGAGAACATCCTCGGCGGCGAGGCCGCAGGCCTGAACAAGGGCTTCCCGCAGATGATGGACGCGCTCGAGGTCGGTCGCGTCAACGTCGCCGCCCGCGGCGTCGGCATCGCCCAGCGCGCGCTCGAGCTGGCGCTGAAGTACTCGCAGGAGCGCAAGACGTTCGGCAAGCCGATCGCCGAGCACCAGGCGATCCAGTTCAAGCTGGCGGACATGGCGACGCAGATCGACGCCGCCCGCCTGCTGACGATGCGCGCGGCCCGCATGAAGGACAACGGGGAGCGGTCGGACCTGGAGGCCGGCATGGCGAAGCTCTTCGCCTCCGAGTGCGGCCGGTTCTGCGTGGAGGAGTCCTTCCGCATCCACGGCGGGTACGGCTACTCGAAGGAGTACGAGATCGAGCGCCTGTACCGCGACGCGCCGCTGCTCCTCATCGGCGAGGGCACGAGCGAGATCCAGAA
>JAOPZU010000200.1 GCA_025963955.1 Solirubrobacterales bacterium | reverse complement strand
ACGCCGACCGTCGCCGCCGCAACGCCCCAGCCGGCGCCCTCGGCGGTCCCGGCTCCCGCCGTGAACGACGGCGCGATCCTGGCGGCCGCCCGTGACCCCAGCGGCGACGGCAGCGTCCCGGCGCCGCTGGTCGCGCTGCTGATCCTCGCGCTGCTCGCGGCGCTGGCCGCGACCGCCGCCGCGACCGTCCGCTGGCTCGCGATCGAGCCGCAGTGGCTCGTCCGCTCGCGTCACGCCACCGCCGAGGCCGGCTGGCGCACCTCCGCCGCCTGGGCGGAGTTCAGCGACTGGCTGCGCCTCGGGCGCTGAGCCCCGGTGGGTCCGGTGCGCGAGATGACCCTGCGCGCCACCTCCTAGACTGGAGGAAGATCATTTCGCCCCACTTTGCGGGTTGGAATACCGCTGCGGCCCGATCTGCCCGCCGGTCCGTCCGGCGTGTGACGGACACTTCTCCGTTACCACCAGATCACCAAATTTGCCGCCGCAAATAGCGACTATTCGCGGCGATGAGAGGAGTAGAGGGGCACTTGGAAGCTGTATCGAAGACCGCACCCAGCACCACCGTGACGTCGGGCTCGGCCCTGACCGTCGCGCGCAAGTACACCACACCGGGCGTCCACCCGTTCGAGACCGTGGACTGGGAGCTGCGCGACGCGCGCATCGGCTTCGGCGGCAAGGTCTCCTTCGAGCAGAAGGACGTGGAGTTCCCGAAGACGTGGTCGCAGAACGCGACGAACATCGTCTCGCAGAAGTACTTCCGCGGCTCGCTCGACTCGCCCACGCGTGAGCGCTCCGTCAAGCAGATGATCGGCCGCGTCTCGGGCACGATCGCGGACTGGGGCCGCCAGCGCGGGTACTTCGCGAGCGCTGAGGACGGCGACACGTTCGAGGCCGAGCTGACGTACATCCTCCTGCACCAGATGGCGGCGTTCAACTCGCCCGTCTGGTTCAACGTCGGGTTCGAGGAGAGCCCGCAGTGCTCCGCCTGCTTCATCCTGTCCGTCGAGGACACGATGGACTCGATCCTCGACTGGAACACGCGCGAGGGCAAGATCTTCCGCGGCGGCTCCGGCGCCGGCATCAACCTGTCGAACATCCGCGGGTCGATGGAGCCGCTGAGCAAGGGCGGCACCGCGTCCGGCCCCGTCTCCTTCATGCGCGGCGCCGACTCCTGGGCCGGCACGATCAAGTCCGGCGGCAAGACGCGCCGCGCGGCGAAGATGGTCGTCCTGGACATCGACCACCCGGACGTGCGCGAGTTCATCTGGTGCAAGGCCAAGGAGGAGGACAAGGCCGCGGCCCTGCGCGACGCGGGCTTCGACATGTCCATCGACGGCGACGGCTTCAACTCGATCCAGTACCAGAACGCCAACACCTCGGTCCGCGTGACCGACGAGTTCATGCGCGCGGTCGCGAACGACGAGCAGTGGCACTTCAAGGCCCGCAACGGCGGCGGCCCGATCGGCGAGCCCGTCCCGGCGCGGCAGCTGATGCAGGAGATGGCGGAGGCCGGCTGGCGCTGCGCCGACCCGGGCATCCAGTACGACACGACGATCAACCACTGGCACACGTCGCCGAACTCGGGTCGCATCAACGCGTCGAACCCGTGCTCGGAGTACATGCACGTCGACGACTCGGCCTGCAACCTCGCGTCCCTGAACCTCATGAAGTTCCGTAAGGCGGACGGCTCCTTCGACGTGCCGCAGTTCGAGCACTGCGTGGACATCATCCTGCTCGCGCAGGAGATCATCGTCGGCCCGTCCAGCTACCCGACCGAGGAGATCGGCGTCAACGCCCGCGCGTTCCGCCAGCTCGGCATCGGCTACGCGAACCTCGGCGCCTACCTGATGGCGAACGGCATGCCGTACGACTCGGACCTGGGTCGCGGCACGGCGGCGGCCATCACGGCGCTGATGACCGGCCGGGCGTACCTGCAGTCGGCGAAGATCGCCGCGGCGATCGGCCCGTACGAGCGCTACGCGGAGAACCGCGACCCGCACAACGCGGTCATGCGGATGCACCGCGACGCGTCCTACCGGATCGACGACGCGATCTCGACGGACACGCCGCTGCTGGAGGCCGCCCGCACCGTGTGGGACGAGGCCGTCACCGCCGGCGAGCTCTACGGCTACCGCAACGCCCAGGCGTCCGTCCTGGCCCCGACCGGCACGATTTCCTTCCTCATGGACTGCGACACGACCGGCGTGGAGCCGGACTTCTCGCTCGTGAAGTTCAAGGAGCTCGTCGGCGGCGGGCAGATGACGATCGTCAACCGGACGGTCCCGCTCGCGCTGCAGACGCTCGGCTACACGCCCGAGCAGGTCTCGCAGATCGAGGCCCACATCAACGAGCACAACACGATCGTCGGGGCTCCGGGCCTGAAGGACGAGGACCTCTCGGTCTTCGACGTCGCGGTCGGCACGCGGGCGATCAGCCACATGGGCCACATCAACATGATGGGCGCCGTGCAGCCGTTCATCTCCGGCGCCATCTCCAAGACGGTCAACATGCCGCACGAGGCGACCGTCGAGGACATCGCGGACGCGTACATCAAGGCGTGGGAGGCGGGCGTCAAGGCGCTGGCCATCTACCGCGACGGCTCCAAGACCGCGCAGGCGCTGCGCACCGACGCGGAGCAGGGCAAGACCGCGGAGGAGATCGCCGAGACCGTCGAGGGCCTGTACACGCAGGCCCAGGTCGACGAGCTCGTGGCCGAGGCGCAGGTCAAGGCGACGATCGCCGCCAAGGGCGAGGAGGCGACGCGCCGGCGCATGCCGCGGGAGCGTCAGTCGATCACGCACAAGTTCTCGATCGGCGGACACGAGGGCTACATCACGGCCGGCATGTACGACGACGGGACGGTCGGGGAGATCTTCCTCACCGACATCGGCAAGGAGGGGTCCACCATGCGCGGCATGATGAACTCCTTCGCGACCGCGATCTCGATCGCCCTGCAGTACGGGGTGCCGCTCGACACGCTCGTGAGCAAGTTCGCGTACATGCGCTTCGAGCCCGAAGGCATCACGCAGAACCCGGAGATCCCGTTCGCGAAGTCGATGCCCGACTACATCATGCGCTGGCTCGCGTCGCGGTTCCTGGACGCGGACGCGCAGGAGGAGCTCGGCATCATGACCCCGGCGGTCCGCGCCCGGAAGATCGCGGAGGACGTCTCGCTCTCGGTGACCTCCTCGGACACGAACGGTCCGGCGGCCGGGCTGTTCTCCTCGACGGCCGCGGCCGCGAGCACGCCGGCGGCGTCGGCTCCGACTCCGGCCGCGAGCTCGCTGACCGACACGCCGCCCGTCGTCCCGGCCCGCATGGTGGGCCTGGACCTCGGTCCGGCCTGCGGCCAGTGCGGCGGCATGATGCAGCGCACGGGCTCCTGCTACACGTGCTCCAGCTGCGGCAACAACACGGGCTGCGGCTGATCCCCGCCACCCCCGCGTGATCCGTCCGCGGACGAGACACGCAGTGTTCTGGTGAAGCAACGAGGGCCCCGCGAGGGGCCCTCGGTCGTTGGGGACGGGGCGGACCCCCGGGCCGCCCGGCTCCGGCGGCGGCGCCCGGGCGCCGCCCGGAAGCTAGGCGGGCACCGTCGTCGCCCCGGAGGCTGCTGCGGGTCGCGACGGGAGGGCCGTCACGGTGCGCTGCGCCTTGAAGCGGCG
>JAOPZU010000394.1 GCA_025963955.1 Solirubrobacterales bacterium | reverse complement strand
ACGTCCGTCCGGTTGACCGAGCGCCGCGCCGCGCTTGCGGGCCTCGCGCACGATCGCGACGCGGCGGTCGTGCTGTGCGGGTCGTGGGGCCGGGGCGAGGTCACGCAGGCCAGCGACGACGACTGGTGGATCCTCGTGGACGGCGCGGCCCGGCCGCAGGTGCACCCGGTCCCGGACGAGGTGGCCGCCGCCCTGGACGAGGTCCCGCCCGGCACGGAGGGGCTCTTCGGGACCGTCGCCTTCCGGGACGACCTGCGCGACCAGATCGGCCTGGCCGCCGACACGAACGCGAACTTCACCCGGCGGATGCTGCTCGTCCTGGAGTCCGTCGCGCTGACGGGGCAGCCGGCTTGGTCCGCCGCGCGCCGGGCCGTCCTGGCCGGCTACCTGGACGAGCGCTCGCGCGACTACCGGCCGCCGCGCTTCTTCCTCAACGACATCGTCCGCTACTGGCGGACGATCACCGTCGACTTCGAGGGCAAGGACCGCACGCGCGGCGGGGACGGCTGGGGCCTGCGGGCCGCGAAGCTGCGCACCTCGCGCAAGCTGCTGTTCGCCAGCGGCCTGCTTCCCGTCCTGGAGTGCCACCGGCTGCCGGCCGCGGAGATGCTCGACGCGCTGGCCGCGGACTTCGCGGCGCCCGCCACCGACCGCATCGCCGCCGCGTTCCTGCGCTACGACGCGATCGACCTCGGCGTGCGGGTGCTCGCCGCCTACGACCGCGTCCTGGCGCTGCTCGACGATCCGGAGGTGCGGGCGCACCTGGTCGCGCTGACCGAGGCCGGCAGCGGGCGGTCCCCGGCGTTCGCGGAGCTCCGGGCCCTCGCCGACCAGATGCAGGCCGGCCTGCTCTCGCTGCTGTTCGACGACCGCCGCCTGGCTCCCGTTGTGCGGGAGTACGCGATCTTCTGAGGCCGGCTCACGCGGGGGCGGAGACGGGCCGGGCTCAGTCCTTGCGGCGGCCGCGGCGCCCGCGCCCGCCGCCGTCCCGCGCGCGCTTCTCCCGCGAGGAGGTCAGCGGCTGCTGCCGGGTCGGCTCGAAGTCCAGGTCCTCGTCCGTGAAGAGGTCGGCCGGCGCCGCCCGTCGCCGGGGTGCGCTCGCGCCCGCGGCCGGACCATGCTCGTGCAGCAGCTCGTCCACCGCCGCCCCGGGCGTGCCCACGACCGCGCCGCCGGCGTTCTCCGCCGCCCGGGCCTCGCGGCCCGCGGCGATGACCTCGCGGAACGAGCGGAACTTGAAGATCGTCACGAGCGCGACGAAGCCCATCGCCAGGCTGAAGGCCGCGATCGCGATCTGCTGCCCGACCGAGTAGGCCGCGATCGTCGCGCCCGAGGCCGTCCCCGCGAAGACCTTCACGAGGAACGCCTGCTGCACCCCGGCGCCGCCCGGCGTGAACGGGACGACGGCTGCCACCGCGTTGACGCCCAGCACGAGCAGCACGTTGTGCACCGAGCCGCCGACGTTGAACGCGTCGAGCATGAACCAGAAGGCCGTGAAGCGGAACAGCCACGCGACGAACTGCACGCCGAAGACCTCGCGGAAGTACCGCGGGCGGTCGTAGAGGATCGCCAGGCCCTGGCGCACCCGGGCCCAGAACGCCTTCACCCGCCGCGACAGGATCGCGAAGCCGGCCAGACCCGCGACGGCCAGGAAGGTCAGCAGGAAGAGGGTGAAGCGCGGGTGCGCGGCGAACAGCGACAGGTCGAAGGCCCCGAGCTTGGAGAAGTCCGGCGGCTTCGGGAAGACGCCCTGCGTGAACGCGAAGGTGAGGATGAAGACGCCCATCGCGAGGTCGAAGCCGGCTTCGACGAAGAAGGCGGCCGCCACCGCGGGGTAGGACGCGTTCGCGATCGACGTGCGCGTCAGGAACAGCTTGATCACGTCCCCGCCGCGGGCGGGCACGACGTTGTTGAAGCCGTACGCCGCGATGTACGCGCCCCAGATGCGCCGGGCCTGGATCCGCTCGGCCGGGTAGGCCGCACGGAGCACGTGGTAGAAGGCCCGCGAGCGCAGGGAGAGGTAGATCCCGAAGGACGCCAGCGCGATGATCAGCGAGACGAAGTGAATCTGGCTGATCGAGTCGAAGAACTGCCCGACCGAGTCGAAGAAGCCACGGAAGTCGTCACCGAGCGAGGCGAGGGGGAGCGGGAGCACCGCCCGACACTCTGACAACATCGCTGCCCGCATGAGCATGAGCATCGGCACTCCCGGCAGCGCGGACGCGGTCCGCCTGATCCTCCTCGGCAGCGGCGAACTGGGCCGCGAGGTGGCGCTCGAGGCGATCCGCCTCGGCGTCGAGGTCCTCGCCGTCGACCGCTACGCCGGCGCCCCCGCGATGCAGGTCGCGCACCGCTCCGCCGTGGTCGACATGACCGACGGCGCCGCCCTGCGCGCCCTGCTGGAACAGGAGCGCGCGCGGCCCCACGGACAGCTGCTCGTCGTGCCGGAGATCGAGGCGATCGCCACCGAGGTGCTCGTGGAGCTCGAGGCGGACGGGCTGCGCGTCATCCCGACCGCCCGTGCCGCGCGCCTGACGATGGACCGCGAGGGCATCCGCCGCCTGGCCGCCGAGGAGCTGAACCTGCCGACCTCGCCCTACCGGTTCTGCCGCTCCTCCGAGGAGGTCGCCGAGGCGATCGTCGCCGTCGGCGTGCCGTGTGTCGTCAAGCCGGTCATGTCCTCCTCGGGCAAAGGGCAGTCGGTCGTCCGCTCCCTCGACGGCGGCGCCGAGGCGTGGGCCTTCGCGCAGGTCGGCACCCGCGCCGACGCGGGGGCGGTCATCGTCGAGGGCTTCGTCGACTTCGACTACGAGATCACGCTGCTGACGGTCCGCCACGTGGGCGGCACGTCGTTCTGCGCCCCGATCGGGCACGTCCAGGTCGACGGCGACTACCGCGAGTCCTGGCAGCCGCAGCCGATGACGGGCGCCGCGCTCGACGCCGCCCGCGAGGTCGCCCTGAAGGTGACGGACGCGCTCGGCGGCTGGGGGCTCTTCGGCGTGGAGCTCTTCGTCCGCGGGAACGAGGTCCTCTTCAGCGAGGTCTCCCCGCGCCCGCACGACACCGGCATGGTGACGATGGCCACGCAGGCGCTCAGCGAGTTCGCGCTGCACGCCCGCGCCATCCTGGGCCTGCCCGTCCCTGCCGGCGAGGTGCCGCTGCTGGCGCCCGCGGGCGCCTCGGCCGTCGTGCTCGCCGCGGCCGCCGGCAGCCCGGTCTACGAGGGGCTCGACGAGGCGCTGGCGAGCGACCCGTCCGTCAGCGTCCGCCTCTTCGGCAAGCCCGAGGCGTCCAAGCCGCGCCGCCTCGGCGTCGCGCTGGCCGTCGCGGAGGACGTGGAGCAGGCACGCGCCCGCGCGGTCGCCGCGGCGGGCGCGATCCGCGTGCGCTGAGCCGGGCGCCCGCTCCGCCCCGGCCTACGACAACCCGGTCCTGATCGCCTGCTCGAAGGCGCGGAAGCCGAAGGAGCCCTCCAGCCGCGCGGTGATCCTCCCCGTCTTGTCCATGACGAACAGCCACGGCTCGGTCTTCAGCTTGAACGCCTGCAGCGGCGGGCGCAGGCCGCGGGCGATCTGGTTGTCGACGTAGACCTCCTGGTGGATGAAGGTCATCCGGCCGCCGTACGTCTTCTCCAGCTGCGCGGCGATGTCGACGACCGGGCCGCAGACGCGCGACTGGCAGAGCTGCGGCGTGGCGAAGAGCAGCGCGATCGGCTTCTTCCCCAGCTCGTCCTTCAGCGAGACGGCGTGCATGTCCGAGGGCGGGACGCGCGTGTCGATCTTGCTGACGTCGCCGCCGGCGGACGCGAGCGTGTCGGTCGCCACGCGGGGCGCGAGCTGGCCGACGTCGGGGATGTCGTCGCTCGCCTTGGACTGCACCGTGATGACCCCGGCCGCGCCGATCGTCTTGCCGGCGATGCGGCTGACGGCGAGCACGGCGTAGCGCCCGGGCCTGGTCAGCGGCACCCGGGTCTCGTAGATCGCGGCGAACGGGTCGCTCTCGGTGGCGGCGTTCTGCGAGCGGAACGGCGCGTCCGTGAGCAGCAGGTCGGCGGGCGCGGGGTACGGGCCCTGCGCCTTGGCCCGCTCCGACGGCGCGAGGTAGAGCGCGGTCGGGGCGTAGACGAAGCCCGTCTTGTCGTCGACGACGCCGAAGGCGAGGCGCTGGCTGCGGCCCGGCACGAGCGTCTGCGTCGCGAAGGAGATCTGCGGGCCGGTGCCGTCGATCGCGTCGGCGACCTGCCGCAGCGTGCGCCCGCCGGCGGCCGGGAAGGACGCGGCCTTGACCGCCGTGGCCGCGTCGAGCTGCTTGCGCAGCGCCGAGGAGGAGGGCCCGCGCGGGGCGGGCGCCGAGCCGGAGG
>JAOPZU010000124.1 GCA_025963955.1 Solirubrobacterales bacterium | reverse complement strand
GAAGGACGTCGGTGCCCTGAACGTCATCGTCGTCGCGTTCGTGGTGAGCGCGCTGCTCGTGTGGGGCGCCACCACGCTCCAGACCTACCTCACGGGCTGGATCGGGCAACGGGCCCTGCAGGACCTGCGCCTGCAGATCTTCCAGCACCTCCAGGAGCAGCCCGTCGGCTTCTACGAGCGCCGCCCCGCCGGCGTGCTGGTCTCCCGGATGACGAACGACGTGGAAGCGCTGGACGCGCTGGTGACCGACACGGTCGCCACGCTCTTCACGGCGTCGCTGACCCTGCTCGGGTCGATCGTGATCCTGCTGAGCTTCGACGTCGAGCTGGCCCTGCTGACCTTCCTGATCTTCCCCGTGATGGCGATCGGGTCGCTCGCCTTCCGCATCGCGTCGGCGGACGCCTACCGGCGCACCCGCGAGACCATCGGCTCCATCACCGCCTACCTGCAGGAGTCGCTGTCGGGGATCCGCGTCGTGCGGGCGTTCGCGCAGGAGCCGCGGCATCTGCGGGTGTTCGCCGAGCGCAACCAGCGCAACCGCGAGGCGAACCTGACGACGGTCCGCCTGAACGCCGCGTACTTCCCCGTCGTCGAGTTCGTCAGCGCGGCCGCGACCGTCGGCATCCTGATCTACGGGGGGCGCCAGGCGGTGGACGGGGACGTGAGCATCGGAGTGCTCGTCGGCTTCCTCGCCGCCCTGAACGGCTTCTTCGACCCGATCGGCCAGCTCTCGCAGGTCTACACGACCTACCAGTCCGGGATGGCGGCGCTCGACAAGATCTTCGAGCTGCTCGACGAGGAGCCCGCCCTCAGCGACCGGGCCGACGCGGTCGACCTCCCCAGTCCGCTGCGCGGCGAGATCGTCTTCGACCGGGTGTCGTTCGGCTACCGGACCGAGGACGAGGGCTTCAAGCTCGCGCTCGCCGACGTGGACCTCACGATCCCGCCCGGGCAGACGGTCGCGCTCGTGGGAGCGACGGGCGCCGGCAAGTCGACCTTCGCGAAGCTCGTGGCGCGCTTCTACGACCCGACGAGCGGGGCGATCACCGTCGACGGCGTGGACCTGCGCGCGGTCCGCGCCGGCTCGCTGCGGCGCCAGATGGGGATCGTGCCGCAGGAGGCGTTCCTGTTCAGCGGGACGATCCGGGACAACATCGGCTTCGGCCGGCCGGACGCGACCGCGGAGGAGGTCGAGGCGGCGGTGCGTGCCGTGGGCGCCGAGGAGTTCATCTCGCGCTACGAGCACGGTCTGGACACCGAGGTCGGCGAGCGCGGCGTACAGCTCTCGGCCGGTCAGCGGCAGCTCGTCGCGTTCGCCCGCGCCCTCGTCGCCGACCCGCGCATCCTGATCCTCGACGAGGCGACGTCCAACGTGGACCTGCACACGGAGGGCCGCCTGGAGGAGGCGTTGCGCCGGCTGCTCGCCGGCCGCACCTCGATCGTCATCGCCCACCGCCTGTCCACCATCCGCCAGGCCGGCCGGATCATCGTGCTGGACGGCGGCCGCATCCTCGAGCAGGGCACCCACGACGAGCTGCTGGCAGCCGAGGGCGCGTACTGGCGCCTCTACCGCGACTGGGCGCAGCAGGCGGCGGCCTGAGGCTGCGACGTGCGTGGGCGCGGCCACGTCGCCCCATGAACGACAAAAGCGCCCCGGGACGGAGGCGCTTTCGTGAGGCTGCGGAACTAGGACTCGAACCTAGAATACCTGCTCCAGAGGCAGACGTGTTGCCGATTACACCATTCCGCAACGATGCCCCGGCGTCACGGCCGGGGGGAAAAGTATAGGCCATCCGGACGCGGAACAGGGTCCCGCCGTCAGCGGAAGGGCGGCTGGTTTCAGCCGTCGCCGCCGTCGTGGCCGTGACCGTTCACGGAGTGGCCCTGGGACGGTTCCGGGCCCGACCCGGCTGCGGACACGGGGTCGCCTCCGCCCCGGCCGTGCCCCTCCCCGCCGTTGCCGTGCCCGTCCGCGTCACCGGAGGGCGCCGGCGCCGGGGGGCTGGGCGGCGCCGCGGGAGCCTGGACCGGTGTGGGCGCTGCCGGGACGGGGACCCTGCCCTGGCCACGGGGCCCCTTCGCCTTCGGGGCCTTGTCGTGCCCGGGGGCGGAGTTGGACCTGCCGGGGGACGAGCCGCTGGAGCTCGACGCGGGCGGGGCACTGGGAGCGGACGCCGAACTGCCGCCCGCCGGGCCGGCGACGGAGCTCGGACCGCTCGCCTTCTTCGACGCGGTGCGCCCGGAGTCGCCGCTCGAGGACGTGCCGGCCTGGGAGCCCGAGGACGAGGACGAGGACGAGGAGGTGTCGCCCTTCGCAGACTTGGCGGACGCGGAGGAGCCGCCCCCGTTCCCCTTGCCCTTCGCGGAGCCGCGGCCGCGACTGTTGTCGTTCCGGGAGGCGTCGGGCGCCGCGGACGGGGACTTCGCCGCCGGAGCCACCGCCGCCGGAGCCACCGCCGCCGGAGCGACCACCGCCGGGGTCACCGACGCGATCATCGTGCCGGGAGTCGCAGGACTCGGGACGGAAGCGATCACGATGCCCGGGAGGGCGCCGCTGCCGCCGGGGGTGCCGGCCGCCGCACCCGACGGGGCCGGGGTCGACGAGCCGGCCGAGCC
>JAOPZU010000123.1 GCA_025963955.1 Solirubrobacterales bacterium | reverse complement strand
TTCTTGCGCGCGTACTGCTCCACGTCGCGCAGCATGCGGTCGGCGTCGGCCTCCGTCAGGTAGCCGCCGAGGCTCTCGGCGCGATCCGCGGCCTGCTCGACGAGCTTCGCCGGCCCGTCCTTGCCCTGGTCACGCAGCTGCTCGGCCATCGACCGCGCGTCGTCCGCGTGACCCTTCAGCTGCTCACCGGCCTCGGACGTCCGCGTGTCGACCTGCTCACGGGCGCGGGCCTGAGCCTGCTGGCCCACGTTGGCCGCCTGCTCCTTCGCGGCGCCCGCACCCTCCTTCAACTTCTCCTGCGCCTGCTCGGCGACGGCTTGTCCGTTCGCCTGCGCGGGCTCGGTCATCGGTGTCATGCGCGTCCCTCCATGGTCGGGGTCATTCGGTGGCCTTCGCTTGCCCAGGGTCGGCCCACGCAATCCCCGGTCGCCGCCGACCGGCATGGCAGAGCGCCGGCGTGCCACATCGGTCGTGCCCCGACACCCGTCGTTTCGACACGCTGTCACCGAGCAAGCGGCCTGCATCCGTTGCGCTTGATCCGAACGATTCGGCGGCGCACGTCCATCCAGCAGCGTCAACCCACAGAGGAGAACCCCGCATGCCCACGATCAACGATGTGAGTGCCTGGACCGGCCGCGATGTCGTCGGCCCCGACGGCGAGAAGATCGGCAGCCTCGACCATCTGTACGTCGACCGGGAGACCGGCGAGCCGACATTCGTCGCCGTCAAGACCGGACTGTTCGGGATGAGCGACTCGCTTGTCCCGGTGCAGGACGCGGTTCCCACCGGCGACACCATCCGCGTCGGCTACGACAAGGCCAAGGTCAAGGATGCGCCGAACGTGAAGGCCGACGGCGAGCTGTCCGAGAGCGAGGAGACCCAGCTGTACGAGTACTACGGCATCGGCAGCTACTCCGGCTACGAGGGCCCGGACCACGCGAACCTCGCCGGCAACGCCTACGACGGCGGCACCGTCGGGCGGGACACGTCCGGCCCCGAGACCGATCAGGCCATGACGCGCTCGGAGGAGGAGCTGCGCGTGGGCACCACCCGCCAGCAGGCCGGCAAGGCCCGCCTGCGGAAGTACGTCGTGACCGAGAACGTCACGCAGACCGTCCCGGTCCAGCGGGAGGAGGTCGTCGTCGAGCGCGAGCCGATCACGAACGCCAACGTGGGCGCGGCGACCGACGGGCCCGCGATCTCCTCCGAGGAGCACGAGGTCACGCTCCACGAGGAGCAGGTCATCACGGACAAGACCGTCGTGCCGAAGGAGCGCGTCCGCATGGACGTCGAGACCCACACCGACCAGGTCCAGGTCGACGAAGAGGTCCGCAAAGAGCGCATCGAGGCCGAGGGCGACGTCCGCCGCCGCTAGGACCCGCAGGCCGCGGCGCGGGCGGCGGGGGTGCCCCGGCACCCCCGCGGCTCAGACCTCGATCCAGTGCTCGCCCGCCTCCAGGCGGGCGACCGGGCCGGCCGGCTCGTCCCCAAGCAGCGTGGCGGTGACGAAGTCGGCCGCGAGGCCCTCGAACTGCGCGTGGTGGCGGAGCATGGCGTGCTTGCCGCCCGCGACGCTGACGTACCCGACGTCCGCCCGCGTGGCGAGGCGGCGGGCGAGCTCGGCCGACCGCGCCGGACTCGCCACGCGGTCGTCCGTCCCGTGGACGATGAGCAGGCGCTTGCCGTCGATCCCGCCCGGGACGTCGTCCGGGTAGACGTAGGGCGCGAGCGCCACGACACTGCGCACCGCCGCGTGTCCGGCGGCCAGGAGCGCCGCCCGTCCGCCGAGCGAGTGCCCGACGAGCGCGGTCGGCAGCTCCTCCTCCAGGCGCTGGGCGATCTGCCCGAGCGCCCACTGCGCGTCGCGCACCGGCGTGTGGTGCGTGTCCCAGCCGCGCTGCGTGTTGAGCAGCCGGAAGACGGCGAGGCGGTGCTTCCCGGCGCGGCCGATGCGCTGCGCGATGGGGACCATCCGCAGCACGGACAGCTGCGTCGGGCTGACCGCGGCCCCGCCCGTGCGGCTCGCGCCGCCGTGCAGGACCAGGACGACCCCCTCGGGCCGGTCCGGGACGGTCACGTCGATCAGCTTCGGGGCGAGCTCCATGCCCAGGGTGTACCCGCGGCGGAGGGCCGTATCCACCGTGGCCACGATCCGGGCGCCGGCGACCTCCCGCCCGGGCGCTCAGCGCAGCCCGAGCGTGCGCGCCTGCAGGTCCGCCAGCGCGTACACCGCGCGCAGCGTCGGCGCCGGCTGCCCGGTGAGGTCCGAGAGCTCCACCACGGCCGCGCCGAGCGCACCCAGCTCCAGCCGCTTGCCCGCCTCCAGGTCCTGCAGGGTCGAGGGCTTGTGGTCCCCCAGGCGCCCGGCGATCGCCAGGCGCTCGTCGATCGAGATCCGCGGCCCGGCCCCGAGGGCGTCGGCGATCTGGACGATCTCCCCCATCAGCCGCGCGATGACGGGACCGGTCCCGCCGTCCGCGGCCATCGTGCCGATCCCCGCCCGCGTGAGGACGCTCACCAGGTTGAGGCTCGCGTTGCCCATCAGCTTGGTCCAGACCTCCGTACGGATGTCGGCGGTGCGGCGCACGGGAAAGCCCGCGCGCTCCATGGCGCCCGCCACGAGCTCCAGGCGCGGGCTGCTGCCGCCGTCCGGCTCGCCGAGGACGAGCCCCGCCTCCGGCCGCGTCGCGACGACGCCCGGGGCCACGAGCTGCGCCCCCAGGTACACGACGACCCCCAGCGCCCGGGCCGGCGGCAGGGCCGCGCTCACGACGCCCCCCGGGTCCACGGCCTCGACGCGGCGGCCGTCACGCGGTCCGCCGACCCCGTGGAAGTACCACCACGGCACCCCGTTCTGCGCCGCGAGCACCACGGTGTCCGGCCCGAGCAGCGGCCGCATGGCCGGGCCGGCCACAGGCAGGTCGTGCGCCTTGACGGCAAGCACCACCACGTCGACCGGACCGACCTGCGCGGGATCGCCGGACGCCGGGAGCGCGACCGTCCGCTCGCCGTG
>JAOPZU010000116.1 GCA_025963955.1 Solirubrobacterales bacterium | reverse complement strand
CCCGGCCGCGTGCTGCGGCCTCTTCGGGCTGAAGCCGGGCCGTGGCCTCGTGCCGTCCGGGCCGCTGGTCGGGGAGGCGATGCAGGGCTCGGCCACGCAGGGCGTCATCTCCCGCTCCGTCCGCGACACGGCCGCCATGCTCGACGTGCTCGCCGGGCCGGAGCCGGCCGGCCCCTACCTCTCGGCGACGCCGGCGGACTCATTCCTGGCGGCGGCCACGGAAGCGGCGCCCGGGGCGCTGCGGATCGGCTTCGTTACGAGCTCGGCGATCACGCCGCAGCCGCACGCGGAGGCGGTGCGCGCGGTCGAGGACGCGGCGGCGCTGCTCGAGTCGCTCGGGCACCGTGTGAAGCGAGTGGCCTCGCCGGTGGACGACGCGGCCGTCGCGAAGGACTTCCTGACCACGTGGTTCGTGAGCGCGGCCCGCGGGGTGCAGCGCATCCGGGAGCTGACGGGCTGCGGTGAGGAGGGCTTCGAGCAGGACACGCTGCTGATGGCGGCGCTCGGCCGGACGATCAGCGGCGTCGACCACGTGGCGGCGCTCGACCGGCGCCACGAGCACACCCGGGCCCTCGCCCGCTTCCACGAGCAGTACGACCTGCTGCTCACGCCGACGCTCGCGCAGCCGCCCCTGAAGGTGGGGGAGCTCGACACGCCCGCCGCGCTGCGGATCGGCGCGAGCGTCCTGCTCAGGACGCGGACTGCGGGCGTGCTGCCGCACCTCGGGATCGTCGACACCTTCGTCGAGAAGAACCTGGGGTGGGTCCCCTACACCCAGCTGGCCAACATCACCGGGCGCCCGGCGATGAGCGTGCCGCTGCACTGGACCGCCGCGGACGTCCCGCTCGGGGTGCAGCTCGTCGGCGCCCTCGGGAGCGAGGGGACGCTGCTGGCCCTGGCCGCCCAGCTGGAGGCGGCGCGACCCTGGGCGGGGCGGCGGCCGGCGTTGTGAGGAGGGGCCGGGACGCCGCTACGGCAGCGGCCTGCCGCCGACCGTGTCCTCGTAGGTGAGCCACGGGACGGAGGGCGTGGCGCCGACGGCGGGGGCGGTGAAGTCGCAGACGCCGGTCGGAAAGGCCTGCTCGAGCTGGGCCCACTGACCGGGACTGAAGCTGACGGGGTAGTCCTCACGGCGCAGGGGCTTGAGGGCGCACTTGTTCGTGAGGGTCGACACCGGGTCCCCGGCGACCATGCGGGGGCTCTGGTAGGCCCGCACCAGCAGGGGGCAGCCGCCCGGGCCGGTCGCGAGGTTCGTCACCACCTCGCAGGTGTCGTGCACGTCCGCGGGCCGGTCTCGGATGACCTTCGCGGGCAGTGAGCCTGCGGCGGTGTCACGGTCGATCGCCGTCAGCCAGCGGTCCATCGCGAGCAGTCCGCGAGTGGTGAAGTCGAAGCCCCCCAGGCTCGGGGTCGGGCCCCGCCAGATGACCTGGTTCGCGTGGGTACCGTGCGCGAGGTCCAGGCGGGCCCGCTGCGCGAAGGAGCGGAAGGCGTCGTGGAGGGTGCCCTCGTCCGACCCGCGCAGGTCGATGATCGGGACGCGGTCCAGCTGCCGCGCGTCGTCGATGCCGCCGCTGCGGTAGGCGTTTCGCAGGGCCTCGGGGTCCGCCGCGGTGCGGTAGGGGGTGGACGCGCCGTTGACGTCGCTGCCGCCGATCTTCGCGTTCAGGTCGGCGAACTGCGCGGGCGTGATGAGCCCGGACCGCAGCGCGGAGAGCCCGTACTGGACGCCGACGTTGTCCAGCGGCCGGCCGGCCACGCCGTCCGCGCGCCGCCCGAGGACGTTGACCGCCGCGTCGGCCAGCGTGCAGCGGACGCCGCCGGGGTTCGCGGAGGACCAGCGCGTGGCGGCGGACGTGCCTGCGCAGGGATGGCCCGGGTCGCCCATCGAGGAGAGGAACAGCTGATCGAGCAGGATCGCCGCGACGTGGTTCGGATGGCCGTCGACGGCGGCGACCGACAGCGGGTCCCAGATCACGCCGGGGCCCCAGCGCTCACCGTGCTCGACGTAGCCGCGGATGACGTGGAGGTCCAGCAGCTGCGTCCCGGTCGACCACGCATCCGGGAACGAGCACTGCGGGACCAGGCCGTCGTAGACGCCGGGATAGGCGTTCGCGACCTGCTGCAGCGCCATGGACCCGCCGGAGCAGCCCATCCCGATCGTGAAGCGCGGCACCCCATAGCGCTCGACGAAGTGCTCCTTGGCCATGACGAGCGACTCGGCCTGGGTGACGAGGTTGCAGTTGTGGCCGGAGTTGTCCAGGGCGGTGGACAGGACCGCGTAGCCGAGGCCGAGCGCGATCGTCGGGCTGCGGCCCAGGAGCCCCCGGTCGACCAGGGCGGTGTCCAGCGTCGTGCTCGGGGCGGGGCCGGCGCCGTACTCGACCGAGCAGCCGGACCCGTGTGTGATCAGCAGCTTGTGGTTGAACTGCCGCTGCGGGGCCCACGGCTCCCACGTCTCGCCGGGCCGGAAGAGCGTCGTGATCTGGTACTGGTCGCGGTCCAGGTAGCCCGTCTCGGTGCGGATGACGAAGGGGACCGTGACGCCCGTGTCGGTTCTCGTCGTCCCGACGTCGGCCGGCGGACGCGCCGGGTCGTACGGCTTGAAGTCGCGCCCGCCGTTCGGCTGGTAGGCGTAGGTGTAGCGCGGGGCCGCGTCGCACTGCGGGTCCTGCGCGCCGGCCGGACAGGCCCACGGCTGCAGCTGCGGGCCGGCGAAGACGGGGCCGCCGGCAGGGTGGTTCGTGAGGCGCAGGACGGCCGAGCG
>JAOPZU010000048.1 GCA_025963955.1 Solirubrobacterales bacterium | reverse complement strand
CTCGACGGTCCGCGTGAGCTCCGCGCCCTCGGGGACGCCCGGGAAGACGAGGTTGCGCTGCCAGTCCACGCCCGGATGGTCCCCGCCGCCGGTGAAGGCGAGCCGCAGCCGGCCGCGGACGGTGCCGAAGACCCGCGTGCGCACGGTCACGGGGATCTCCGCGTGGTGCTCGTCGACGAGCGTCGGCGGCCCCGTGAAGATGCGCGTGGCGGTCGCGGTCGCGGCGGCCGCCCGGTGGAGCTCGACGAAGCGCGCGCGGGTCACCCGGCCCTGCGCCTCCTCGCTGAGCAGCGGATAGAGCGCGGCCGGGTCCTGCCGCGCGAAGGCCCGGGCGTACTGCTCGGCGACCACGAGCTCGCCCGCCTTGCCGCCCGTGCCGAAGGCCAGGTACCCACCGGCCACGAGGACGACCACGGCGGCGCCGCCTGCGATGCGCCGCCGCCGGACGACGGACGCGCCGGCCGGTGAGGGGCCGGTCCTTCCCGCGCCGGCCGCACGGGGACCGGGCCGTCCCGAAGAGGCTGCGGGTCCGGCGCTTCCGGGTGTGTTCGCGGGCAATTCGCCCCGGAGCGTACCCGCCGCCCCGAACTTGATGCGCACCTTGCCCGGGTTCTCACCCCCTCCTCACGCAGGTCGGCGCGCCGCCGTCCGGTGCTCGCCGCGCGGCTGGGCATACGATGCCGCCCGCGGGCCCGGACGTCCGCGCTCCCGACCGACGTCAGCGCGCCATGACCACCATCGACATCGTCATCCTCGTCTTCTGCGTGCTGATGGCCGCGATCGGCTGGCGCCAGGGGCTCATCGTCGGCGCGCTGTCGCTCGTCGGCTTCGCGGTCGGGGCCTACGCGGGAACCCGCCTGGCCGCCGCCGTCGTCAACGGGGGCTCCTCCTCGCCGTACGCGCCCCTCTTCGGCCTGGCGGGCGCGCTGCTCGTCGGGGCGGCGGTCTCGGCCGGGCTGGAGGTCCTCGGGATCGGCCTGCGGCGCCGGTTGTCGGCCGTGCCGGGCCTGGCGTCCGTGGACGGCGCGCTGGGCGCGGTCCTCAGCACGGCCCTGGCCCTCGGCCTCTGCTGGATCGCGGGCGCGGTCGCGCTGCAGACCCCCGGGGCGCGCCAGTACCGCGCGGACATCCAGCGCTCGGAAGTGCTGCGACGCCTCAACGACCTGCTCCCGCCGTCGGGCGGGCTGCTCAACGCGCTGGCCCGGTTCGACCCGTTCCCCGCGCTCGACGGACCGAGCGCGGACGTCCCCGCGCCGCCTTCGGGGGTCGGTCGCGACCCGCACATCGTCGCGGTCGCCGGCTCCGTCGTGCGGATCACCGGGACCGCGTGCGGACTCGGCATCGAGGGCTCGGGCTGGGTCGCGGGTGACGGCCTGGTCGTCACGAACGCCCACGTCGTGGCCGGGGAGGAGGACTCGGGCGTGCAGGTGCGCGGCAGCGGGACGCGGCTGCCGGCGAGGGCGGTCGCGTTCGACCCGCGCAACGACATCGCGGTCCTGCGGGTCGGGGGCCTGAGCGCGGAGGCGCTGCCGCTGGCGCAGGACCCGCCCGTCGGGCGGATCGGCGCCGTCCTCGGCTTCCCCAAGAACGGCCCGTACGACGTGCGCTCGGCGCGCCTGGGGCCCACGCGGACCGTCATCAGCTCGGACGCCTACGGCAAGCCGGGCGTCACCCGGTCGATCATCGCGTTCCGCGGCAACGTCCGCTCGGGCAACTCCGGTGGGCCGGTCGTCGACACGCGGGGACGCGTCATCGCGACCGTCTTCGCCACGGCCCGCGACCGGACCACGAGGAAGACGGGCTACGGCGTCCCGAACGCGGTGGTGGCGAGGATCCTGGGCCGCGTGCGAGGCGGGGCCGGGTCGGTCTCCACCGGCCCGTGCGCTCCCTGACCCGGCCGGGCCGCGGCCCGCGACTTCGCGTCGCACGCACCCCCGGAGTGCGTCGGAGGGCCCACGGGTGCCGCGCACCCGGGTCGGCGCGGCGCTACGCTCCGCCACCGAATGCCCAAGACCCTCGTGATCGCGGAGAAGCCCTCCGTCGGCAAGGACCTGGCCAAGGTCCTGCCCGGCCCGTTCCAGAAGCACACCGGCGCCCAGGACAAGACCGAGCGCTGGCTGGAGGGTCCGGAGCACGTCATCACGTGGGCGGTCGGGCACCTGGTCCAGCTCGCCGATCCGGACGAGTACGACGAGAAGTACAAGAAGTGGCGGATGGCCGACCTGCCCATCGTGCCGAAGACGTTCAAGCTCGTGGTCCGCGACGAGCGCTCGCAGAAGCAGATGGCGGTCGTCAAGCAGCAGCTCAAGCGGGACGACATCGATCTGGTGGTCAACGCCTGCGACGCCGGCCGCGAGGGCGAGTTGATCTTCGCCTACCTGTTCGAGCAGGCGAAGGCGAAGAAGCCCGTCCAGCGGCTGTGGCTGTCCTCCATGACGAACGACGCGATGCGCGAAGCGCTCGCGAACCTGCGCGACTCCTCGGAGACCGCGCTGCTCGAGCAGGCCGCGCGCTCCCGCTCGGAGGCGGACTGGATCGTCGGCATGAACGCGACCCGCGCCGCCACGATCCGGCTGCGCTCCTCCTTCGACGGCGCGGTGTCGCTCGGCCGCGTGCAGACCCCGACGCTGGCGATCATCGCCCGCCGCGACGAGGAGATCCGCGCCTTCGTCCCCGAGAAGTACTGGCTCGTGGACGCGAGCTTCGCGACGGACGACGGCCGCCGCTACGAGGGTCGCTACCAGGACCTCGCGAAGAAGAGCGACAAACCGCGGATCGAGACGGCTGAGGCGGCGCAGGCCGTCGTGGACGCCGTGCGCGGCGGCGCCGGCACGATCACCAAGCTGACGAAGACCGAGCAGCGGACGGTCGCGCCGCTGCTGTACGACCTGACATCCCTGCAGCGGGACGCGAACACCCGCTTCGGCTTCAGCGCCCGTCGCACCCTGTCGGCCGCGCAGCGCTGCTACGAGGAGCACAAGGCGCTGACCTACCCGCGCACGAACTCCAAGTACCTGACGACGGACATGGTCCCGGAGCTGAAGGACATCGTCGGCCACGTCGGCCGCCACGGCGACTACGCGGCGGCCGCGGCCTACGTCGGCGGCCTGGACCTCCTGCCGCTCGAGCGCGTCGTCAACAACGAGAAGGTCGGCGACCACCACGCGATCATCCCGACGAACTCCGAGCACAAGCTCGACAAGATGAGCTCGGACGACCGGCGCGTGTACGACATGGTCGTGCGCCGCTTCCTGGCGATCTTCCACCCCGAGGCCGTGTTCGAGAACACGAAGGTGGAGACGACGGTCAACGAGCACCAGTTCCGCACGAGCGGCAAGGTGCTCATCGTGCCGGGCTGGCGCGGGGTGTACGGCGAGATCCCCGAAGCCGACAAGACCTCGGCCGAGGAGGACGAGGGTCGCGACCAGTCGCTGCCCAAGCTGCAGCAGGACGAGGCGGTCCAGACGCAGGACATCGACCTGGCGGAGAAGGAGACCAAGCCGCCGCGGCGCTACACCGACGCGTCGCTACTCGGCGCGATGGAGGGCGCGGGCAAGCTCGTGGACGACGAGGAGCTGCGCGAGGCGATGACGGAGACCGGCATCGGCACCCCGGCCACGCGCGCGGCGATCATCGAGCGGCTCATCGACGTGGGCTACACCGAGCGCGACGGCCGCGCGCTGCTCGTGACGGAGAAGGGCCAGAACGTCATCCGGCTGCTCGACGGCCACCAGCTCACCTCCCCGTCGCTGACGGGCGAGTGGGAGCACCGCCTCGCGAAGATCGAGTCGGGCGAGGAGACCCGCCGGGCGTTCATGGACGCGATCGCGGGCT
>JAOPZU010000025.1 GCA_025963955.1 Solirubrobacterales bacterium | reverse complement strand
GCTCGCCGAGGCGGGGCTGGCCGCGGTGGCCCCGCACGCCCACCGGTTGTTGCTCGCCCCGCCGGCGGGTGGGCTGCCGCGTCCTCTGCGCCACCGCGCGGCGATCCGCGCGGTCCTCGGAGTCCTTCCGTGAGCGCGCGCCGCGAGGCTCCCCAGGACGGACAGACGACCGTCCTGCTGGTCGGCGTCCTGGCCGCCGTGGTCATCGGGGCGCTCGTCCTGGGCGGCATCGCCCGGGGTCTCGGCGAGCACGGCGATCAGCAGCGCACGGCGGACCTCAGCGCGCTGGCGGCGGCCCGGGCGCTGCAGGAGGCCTACCCGCACGTCTTCGAACCCGCCCAGGTCGCCGGTCTGGAGAACGCCAACCACCTGGAGCGCGAGCAGTACCTGGCGGCCGGACGGCGGGCCGCGCAGGCCACCGCCGAGCGCAACGGGGCGCAGCTCATCGCCGTGTCGTTCCCGCAGGGCGGGTCCTCGCCGGCCCCCACGCGGGTGCGGGTGGAGGTCCTGGACGACATCCGCGTCGGGGAGCAGCGGGTGGGGGCCGGGGCGATCGCCGACGCCGAGCTCGTGCCGGCGGGGACGCTCGGCTACGCCGCGGGCGACGCGGCCCAGGGCGAATACCCCGGCCCCTACGCCTACCGGACCGGCAAGCCGATGCGGCCGGACGTGGCCGCCGGGTTCGACCGGCTGGCGGCGGCGGCGGCCGCGGCCGGCCACACGATCTACGTCGTCAGCGGCTACCGCAGCAACGCGGAGCAGGCGGTGCTCTTCGCCGCCCACCCGGACCCGAAGTGGGTCGCGCCGCCGGGCACCTCGCTGCACCGCCTCGGCACGGAGCTCGACCTCGGCCCGGCCTCGGCGTACGGCTGGATCGAGGCGAACGCGTCCCGCTTCCACTTCCTCAAGCGGTACCCGTGGGAGCCGTGGCACTTCGGCTACACGCTGAACGCCTCCTCCAGCGCCGGCGGAGCCACGAGCGTGGCGGTCGCGGACCGGCGTACGTCGCTGCCGTCGTTCGTGCCCGCGCGGTACGCCTCGGTGCTCGGGCGGACGGCGCAGCGCTGGAACGTGTCCGCCGCGCTGCTGGCCGCGCAGCTGTGGCAGGAGTCGGGCTTCAACCCGTTCGCACGATCGGCGGCCGGGGCGCTGGGCATCGCCCAGTTCATGCCGGGGACCGCGGCCCGGTACGGGCTGATCAACCCCTTCGACGCCGACGCCGCGATCGACGCCCAGGGCCACCTGATGCGGGACCTGCTGCGCCAGTTCGGGTCGGTGCCGCTCGCCCTCGCGGCGTACAACGCGGGGCCGGTCCCCGTGCAGCGCTGCGGCTGCATCCCGCCCATCCCGGAGACGCAGGCGTACGTCGCCGCCATCCTCGGTCTGCTGCACGGGGCGGGTGACCCCTCCGGCGCGGGTGCGGCCACCCTGGCCGTGCGGCTCGTGCGGTGAGCGGCCGGGACGCGGCGAGACGCGACGCCTACACCTGGAGCTGTCCGAGCTGGCACGAACGCACGTTCGTCCTGCCGGTTCCTCGGGTAGCGGCGAGACATGAGCACCGATCAGACCCCAACCCCGAACCCCGAGAAGGACCCCCACGACTGGGTCACCGGCGACGAGCCCGCGACCGGGCCGCAGTTGTCCTACCTGCAGACCCTCTCGCAGGAGGCGGGCGAGGCGGTGCCCGACGGCATCAGCAAGGCGGACGCCTCGCTGAAGATCGACGAGCTGCAGGAGCGCACGGGCCGCGGCGCCGCCTGATCCGCGGGCGCCCCCGACGGCGCGCCCTGGTTAGAAGCTGTAGGCCTTGAAGTTCCGGTACACGGTGACGAACGCGTAGATCGCGCCGCCGATCAGCGCGAGCCAGAGCACCACGCCGGGGCCGCTGCCCTCGAGCAGCTTCTGCGCGCCCGCGGCGGCGAGCACGATGCCCGCCACGCCGCCGTAGAGCAGCCCGCGGTCGCGGTCCCCGAGCGAGTACAGCGCCACCCGGTGCTCGCGGTACATCCGCCACGCGGCGAACACGAGCGAGGCGAGGATGAGCGTCGAGAAGAGCCCGCCGATGAACTGGGCGCTCGTCTGGCCGCCCGGGACGGCGTACACGACAACGGCCAGCAGGACGACGATCCCGGCGTTGCGCAGTGCCTTCGTGTTCACGCCGACCAGTCTACGAGGACGGGCGCCGCCCGAGGGCGACGGCCCGGCTTAGAACGGCGAGCTGACGGGGACCGGAGCGGCGGCGTCCGCGGACGCCGGCACGGCCGATGCGTCGTCCAGGACCGGCAGCGCGTTGTCGGCTAGTTCCGGGGAGAAGCGGTAGCCCACGCCGAAGTGCGTGTGGATGTACCGCCAGCCCGGTGAGGCCTTCTCGAGCTTCTGGCGCAGCTTGCGCACGAAGACGTCCACCGAGCGGTCGCCGCGGGCCATCGCGTAGCCCCAGACCCGCTGGTAGATCTCCTCGCGCTCCAGGACACGGCCCTCAGCCGAGGCCAGCAGCTCGATGAGCTCGAACTCGCGGCGCGTCAGGTCGATGGAGAGGCCGTCGACGAACGCCTGGAAGCGGTCGGCGCGGATCTCGATCTCGCCGGCGGCGATCGGGCCGGACTCGGCGCGGGTCTCCGTCCGGCGGCGACGCCGGACGACGGCCTCCACCCGGGCGATGAGCTCCTCCGGGTGACACGGCTTCTGCAGCCAGTCGTCGGCGCCCATGCGCAGGCCCCGGACCCGCTGGGCGACCGTCGACTGCCCGGTGCAGACGATCACGGCGAGACCGGGCATCTCCGTGCAGACCTTCTCGAGGTAGTCCCAGGCCTGCGGACCGAGGACGGAGAGGTCGATGACCACGGCGCCGAGGCGCATCGCGACCATCGCGTCGGTCGGGACGGCACTCGCGAGGACGCGGTGCTCCCAGCCGAGACGTTCCAGGCGTTTGGAGAGCACCTGCAGGAAGCCGGAATCTGTATCGATCACGGCGATCCGCAGCGGTGCGGCGCCCGGGTTGGAGGCAGGACGATCAACGTCCGTGCCGGTGAAGACCCGTTCCGTCATGTGTCCTGAGTGTACGCCGGAAGACGCCGCCGGCTACACCCGTGCCGCCTGAAGTCACAGGAAAATCACAGCCGTGAGGGCGGTCCCCGGACCGACCCCCCGAGGTGCAGCGAGCGCTCCGGAGACCGCAGGAACCCTCTCTACGGAGGCTGACACGGCGTCAACCCCACTGCCCAGCGGTTCGCTCAGATGACCGGCGGTGTCTGCGGGTGCGAGGAGTCGGAGAACTCCCGGAACAGCCCGGTCACGACGAACGCCGTCTGCTCGCCGATGTCCACGGCGTTGTCGCCGATGCGCTCAAAGGCCCGCGCGACCATGGTCATCGTCATCGTCCACTCGCGGATGTCCGCGTCGTCCCCGAGGCGCACAGCGAGCGAGAAGATCTCCCGGTTCAGGCGGTTGATCGTGCGGTCCTGGCGCCAGAGGTCCTCCGCCAGGCGCAGGTCGCGCTCCTCGAAGGCCCGGCGGGAGAGGGCGACCTCGTCCCGGGCCGCCCGGCCCATCGTCAGGATGCGCTGGAGGATCTCCTCCTGGACCGGCGGCTCGTGCCCGGTCAGCGGGATGAGCTTGGCGATGTTGACGCACTGGTCGCCCATGCGCTCGATGTTCTTGATGACCTGCAGCAGCGCGGCGACGACGCGCAGGTCGCCGGCCACGGGCGCCTGCAGCGCCAGCAGCGACAGCACCCCCTGGTGGACCTCGAGGTAGCGACCGTCGATGCGGTCGTCGTCGGCGACGATGAACTCGGCGAGCTCGACGTCGACCTGCTCGACGGCCTCCAGGGTACGGTCGATCTGGCCCAGGACCATGTCGACGCCGCCCATCGCGGCGTGCTCGAGCGAGCGGAGCTGCTCCTGGAAGTGGGGACGGCCTCCGGAGGGCACCGGCTCAGCCGAACTTCCCGGTGACGTACTCCTCGGTCCGGGAGTCCTGGGGGTTGGAGAAGATGTCCTCGGTCTTCGTGTGCTCGACCATGTCGCCGAGCAGGAAGAACGCGGTGGTGTCGGCGACCCGGGCGGCCTGCTGCATGTTGTGGGTCACGATGACGATCGTGTAGTCCCGCTTGAGCTCGTGGATCAGGTCCTCCACCTTGAGCGTCGCGATGGGGTCGAGCGCGGAGCAGGGCTCGTCCATCAGGACGATCCGCGGCTCGACCGCGATCGTCCGGGCGATGCACAGGCGCTGCTGCTGGCCGCCGGAGAGTCCGACGCCCGGTGAGGACAGACGGTCCTTGACCTCGTCCCAGAGGCCGGCGCCGCGCAGCGACTTCTCCACGCGCTCCTTCATGTCGACGCCCTTGACGCCGTTGAGCTTCAGCCCGGCGGCGACGTTGTCGAAGATCGACATCGTCGGGAACGGGTTCGGCTTCTGGAAGACCATGCCGATCGCCCGGCGGACGGACACGACGTCCACGCCCGGACCGTAGATGTCGGTGTCGTCGAGCAGGATCTGGCCCCGGGCGCGGGCGCCCGGGATCTCCTCGTGCATCCGGTTCAGGCAGCGCAGCAGCGTCGACTTGCCGCAGCCGGACGGGCCGATCATCGCCGTCACCTCGTTGGCGCGGTACTCGATGCTCACGCCCCTGATGGCGTGGGTCTCGCCGTAGTAGGCGTCGACGTCCTTGACGCTCATGGAGTGCCCGCTGCCCACCTGCTCGGCGGCGGCGGCGTCGGACGCGGATCGCGTCGCGGCCGCGGTCGGGGACACGCGCACATCGGCGGGGCCGTCGGACGGGGTGGCGGACATCGGCTGCTCCTGCTGCTGCTCTGGGGTGAAGGCGGGATCGGGGCTCATGAGACGCGACTCCTTCGCGCAGCGAGCCGCGCGATCAGGGTGATGGCGAGGATGAGGAGGACGAGCGTCAGTGCCGAGGCCCACGCGCGGTTGACGATGTCGTCCTTCGGCTGGCTGATGTCCGCGAAGATCTGGGCGGGCAGCGAGTTCATCCGGTCGCCGAGGTTGTAGGTCGTCCCGAAGACGGTGGCGCTCGTGAACAGCAGCGGGGCGGTCTCCCCCATCCCGCGGGCGACCGCGAGCAGCGAGCCCGTGATCAGGCCGGGCAGCGCCGTCGGCAGGACGATCTTCATCGTCACCTTCCAGCGGGGCACCCCGAGCGCGAGCGCAGCCTCGCGCAGGGACTCCGGGACGAGGATGAGGACGACCTCCGCCGAGCGGGTGACGACCGGGAGCATGAGGAGCGCCAGCGCGAGCGAGCCCTTCCACCCCGTGAACGACCCGCCGATCTTCGTCGTCACGAGCGTGATGTAGATGAACAGGCCGAAGACGATCGACGGCACGCCGGTCATGACGTCGATGAAGTAGCGGACGAACTGGGCGAAGATCGTCTTCTTGCCGAACTCCACGAGGTAGAGCGCGACGCCGATCCCGACGGGGATGGCGATGACGGCGGCGAGCGCCACGATCTCCAGGGTGCCGAGGATCGCGGACTTCACGCCCCCGGGATTCCCGAGGAAGTTGCCCGTCGGGTCCGTGGTGAAGAAGCCCGACGCCGTCATGCCCTTCAGCCCGCGGGAGAAGAGGTAGTAGACGACAAGGACCAGCGGGATCAGCGCGATGACCGTGCCGGCGAGCAGGATGCCGCGCATCAGGCGGTCGGTCGTCCGCCGGCGCCCGGAGACGGGCGCGAGCAGCAGCGAGGCGGAGGAGGTCGAGCTCATGCGGCGGTCACCTCGGGATCGGCCATCGCGGCGGCGGTGACCGTGGGGGGCGGCAGGCGCGTGCCCTGCCGCCGCTCGGCGCGGACGACGAGCGCACGCGCGACGCCGTTGATGATCAGCGTCAGGACGAAGAGCAGCAGGCCCGCGGCGATCAGCGCGCCGGCGTGCAGCGGGTCGTTGGCCGCCTCGCCGAACTCGTTGGCGATGACGGCCGCGAGCGAGTAGCCCTGGTCGAAGATCTGCTTGCCGACGACCGTCGAGTTGCCGATCACGAGGACGACCGCGATCGTCTCGCCGACCGCTCGGCCGAGGCCGAGCAGCGCGGCACCCGTGATGCCAGAGCGCGAGTACGGCAGGACGGCGATGCGGATCATCTCCCAGCGCGTGGCGCCGAGCGCGAGCGCGGCCTCCTTGTGCTCCGCGGGGACGGTCGAGATGACCTCCCGCGAGATCGCGCTGACGATCGGGAGGATCATGATCGCGAGCAGCAGGCCGGCGATGAAGTAGTTGGGGCCGGCGACGTTGCCGCCGACGAACGGCAGGACGTGCAGGCTGTCCGCGAAGCTCGACTCGGTGCCGCGGAGCTTCGGGATCAGGACGAACACCCCCCACAGGCCGTACACGACGGACGGCACGGCGGCGAGCAGCTCGACGAGGATCGTCAGGGGCTGGCGCAGCCTCACCGGGCACAGCTCGGTGATGAACAGTGCGGTGGCGACCGCCACCGGCACCCCGATCACCATGGCGATCGCCGAGGTGATGAGCGTGCCCGCCAGCAGCGGCCAGGCCCCGAAGACGTCCTTCGACGGGTTCCAGTCGTTCGAGAAGACGAACGAGAAGACGCCCTGGTGCGCGAGGGCCGGCCGGGCCTTGACGATCAGGAAGACGAAGAAGAAGGCCAGGAGGACGAGGACCAGGCCCGCGAGGACCGTGAGGCCCCCGCGGAACAGCGGGTCGGCGCGGCGTGCCGACGCCGACCGCTCGAAGGACGAGCGGTCGGCGGTGTCCAGGCGTGCGGCGCCGGCGTCCATCAGGCGCCGCCGACCGGGGCCCCGTTGCAGCTGACCTTGGCCAGCGCGGCGGTGCCCTTGCTCACGAGGGCCGCGGGCAGCGGGGCGTAGGAGAGCTGCTTGATGGTGTCCTGGCCCTCGGAACCGAGCAGGTAGGTGGCGAAGGCGGAGAGGCCCGCGGCCACGTCCTTGCTCGCGCCGGCGCTCTTGCACGGGTCGGTCGGGAAGTCCAGGAAGGTCTGCGAGACGATCGGGTAGGCCTTCGCGTTGGCCGAGTCGATCGTGCTGATGCCGAGATCAGCAGGCACCTTCAGGCCCTCGGCGGCGGCGGAGGTGGACTCGAGCGTCGGCGCGACGAAGGCGCCGCCCTTGTTCTGGACGTCGGCGAAGGTGAAGGCGTTCTGCAGCGCGTAGGCCTGCTCGACGTAGCCGATGGCGCCGTCCGTCTGCTTCACCGAGGCCGCGACCCCGTCGTTGCCCTTGGCGCCCGTGCCCGTCGGCCACTTGATGTCCTTGTCGACACCGGGGCCGCTCTTCCACTCCGGGGAGTAGTTGGCGACGAACTGCGTGAAGCCCTTGGTCGTGCCCGAGGAGTCGGAGCGGTGGACGACGGTGATGTCGGTGCCCGGGAGGCTGAGGCCGCTGTTGAGCTTGACGATCTCGGGGTCGTTCCACTTCTTGACCTTGCCGAGGTAGATGTCGCCGATCGTCCTGCCGTCGAGCTTGATGCCCGACTTCTGGCCCGAGAGGTTGTACGACATCGTGATCGCGCCCAGCGCGATCGGGACCTGCGTGACCGGGCCCTTCATCTTCGCGGTGTCCTCGGGGGCCAGCGCGGGGTCGGAGCCGGCGAAGTCGGCGGTGCCGGCCTGGAGCTGCGCGACGCCGTCACCGGAGCCGACGCCCTGGTAGTTGACCGTGAGCCCGTCGGCCTTCAGCTTGCTTGCGACCTGCTGGTAGATCGGGGCGGCGAACGTGGAGCCGGCGCCGTTCAGCGTCGCGTTGACCTTCGCCGCGGCGGCGCCCGTCGAGGCACCGGCGGCGGTCGACGTGGACGAGCTGTCGGTGCTGCTGCCGCAGGCGGCGGCGCCGAACGCGAGCGCGCCGGAACCAAGGACAGCAATAAGGGTGTTGGACTTCACGACGTCTCCTTCGGAAATGGGACAGTCGACCTCAGGATGCAGGCGCTGTGCCTGGATCCTGTTGCGTCGATGTCTCCGTGGTGTGAAAAGGGTGTGAAGGGCTCGTCACCGGTTCCGGGAGGAACCGGTAGCCGAACCCCACGTGGGTGTGGATGTGGCTCCACCCCGGCAGCGCGGAGTCGAGCTTCACGCGCAGCTTGTGGACGTACACGTCGATGGAGCGGTCGCCGTCCCGCAGGTCCCCGCCCCACACGGAGCGGTACAGGTCGTGGCGGGCGACGATGCCGCCCTGCCGGCGCACCAGGGCGCACAGCAGCTGGAACTCCCGGACCGAGAGCGTGAGCGCTCGCCCGGCGGCCAGCACCAGGCCGTCCCCGGGACGGATCTCGAGCTGACCCGTCCTCAGCAGCTCCTCGTGTGGCGCGGCCTTCATCGTCTGCGGAGCCTCACGACCCCCGGCGTTGCCGCCGTTACCGGACGGTGAAGGCGCTGTGAAAGACCGGTGAACCGGACGCTCGGCGGCCACTCACGGACATAGGGTCGGGCCGATGAGGATGCCGGGCCGCCGGGCCGACGACGCCGCCGTGCTGGAACTGCTGGAGAGCTCGGGGCAGAACGTCCAGCGGACCGCCGCGCTGCTCCACGACATCGTGCGGGAGTTCCCGGAGACCGTGCGCCTGACCGAGGAGATGGTGCAGCTCGAGCACGAGGGCGACCGCATCACCCACGACATCATCCACCTGCTGCACGGCGCTCCCCGCCGGCGCCGCGGCTGCCTGACCACGGCGGACGGCCACGCGCTGGCGACGGCCCTCGACGACATCGTCGACTTCGCCGAGCAGACGGCCGACACGCTGAGCATGTACCGCATCGAGGCGCCGATGGAGCAGGCGACCGCGCTGGCGGAGGTCCTGGTGGGCGCGGGCGAGCAGGTGGCGCGCGCGCTGGCCTGCCTGCGGTCGGGCGCCGACATGGCCCCGCACCTCGTCGAGATCCACCGGCTGGAGAACGAGGGCGACCGCATCACGCGCGAGGCCGTGGCGGCGCTGTTCGTCACCGGGATCGACCCGATGGTCGTCATCCGCTGGAAGGACATCTTCGCCGCCCTCGAGGCGTCCGTCGACGCGTGCGAGACGGTCGCGCACGTGCTCGAGGGGATCTCGCTGACCCGCCGCTGAACCGCCCGCCGCTGCGCGGCGGGCCGGGTCCATCAGGCCGTCGGGATGAGCGACGACGGCGCCTGCAGCATCAGCGGCTGGCCGCACTTCCAGCAGTAGGCGGCCCCGCGGCTGTGCACCGCGCCGCAGCTGCGGCACTGGCCGGTGACGCCCTCCTCGGCCGCGGCCAGCAGCCGCTCGACCTCGCCGAGCTCGGCGTCGGCCTCCTGGAGCGCCGCCGCCCGGCGCACGAGCACGTCGAGGCGGAAGTGGTCGCGGATCGCCATCTCGTACGTGAGCCCGCCCAGGTCCCACGTCAGCTCGGCCACGCGCTCGGCGAGCTCCTCGCGGCGTGCGCGCAGGGCGTCGGGCCCCGTCGTGTCGATGCTTGCGGCACGCGCGGCTCCGCCCGGCCGCAGCCGCGCGATCGCCTGGCCGACCGCCCGGGTGCTGGTGCTGCTCTGGTCGCTCATCCGATGTCCTCCGACGCCGTGCCGCCACCGGCGGGCTTGTTGTCCTTCGGCGGCGCCTTGCCGCCGACGGCGATGTTCTTGCCGAGCTTGTCGACCTGCTTCTGGTACTCCTTGCCCGAGAGCTTGTCCAGGTTCTTGATCGTGGACTTGGAGACCGTCTTGGGCTTGATCGTCGCCGGGCCGCTGTCGGCGGAGCTGCTCGACGTCGCGGAGCTCTTGGTCTTTTTGCTCGTGCCGGCCGGCGTCGTGGTCCCGGCGCCGGTGTCCGTCGGCGCAGCGGCGCTCGCGGCGGCCGCGGCCGGGGCCGCGCCCCCGCCGACGCTGACCACCACCGGCTTCTGGGCCGCGGCCGCGGCGCTCGAGCCGTTGTCCTGGCCGAGCCCGGTGCCGACGAGCACGCCGATGAGCATGGCCAGCAGGAGGACGCCGACGCCCGCGATCAGGCCGGTGTTGGCCTGGGCGCGCTCACCGAGGGTGCCCCCGTAGGGAGGCGGGACCGCCTGCCCGACAGGG